>JAFMSC010000437.1 GCA_017353825.1 Hyphomicrobiaceae bacterium
CGAAGCCGGCGCGGCCTTCGCCGCCGCCGGCGCTACGATCGCCTGCATCTGCTCCTCCGACGAGGTCTACGCCGAGCTGGCCGAGGCGACCGCCGGCGCCCTGAAGCAGGCCGGCGCGGCCCAAGTGCTGCTCGCCGGCCGACCAAGTGAGCTGGAGCCCGCCCCCACAGTTGCAGGCGTCGACGCCTTCATCTTCGCCGGTGGCAATGCCGTGACGACGCTGACAAAGCTGCATGAAGCGCTGGGTATTAAACCGTAGGTAGCCAGTGCTGCGTTGGCGGCATTGCACCGATAGGGATCGTGAAAGGCTTCATCCCTCCCCTGCTTTTCGACCCAACGCAATGGTGCGCCCGCGCGTGCTCGTCGCATTCGCGCGAATGCGATCCGCAGCCGGGTTTGGGCACAATGCGTCTCAATCGCCCCTGGGCCGCCCCAGCGTCCCTGCACCGGCGTCGCGCCAGCCGGCTTGTCCGGGCGCTCGCCCCCGACGCCCGCTGCTGTCACGGGTGAGCTGCGCGCCACGCGTCGTCGAACACGTCGGCGTTGACACAGGCTAGGCCGCGCCGTCGATCACGCACGTGAGGATCGGGACCGCGGCGCGCTCGTGCACACGGGAGGGTCGACGTGGCGCTTGCGGCAGAAGGTGCCGTCGTGTGGGCGCACCGATGGTTGGTCCGGCCTCAGGCGATTCGAAGTGGAGCGGATGTTGTTGGAATGGCAGGTTTCGGACCTGACGCATGGGGGCGCTCTCGTTTCTGCGCCGACGCTAAGCTAAGCGGCGCGAAACCCGAAATGCACCCTCGTTGGTTGGTCACCGGGCTCGGCCTGGGCAACGGGCATCGCCTGCGGTCGGTTCACCAGCGCCACCAGCAGGTAGCTGATGATCATCAGGAGGAACCAGGCGCCGAGCTTGCCGAGGCCCACGATCGCCCAAGCGTGGCGCTGGTGCGGGTAGACCCAGGCGGCGGCGAAGGTGCCGATGTTCTCGGCGAACCAGATGAAGAGGGAGACCAGCCCGAACCCCACCAGCAGCGGCATGCGCCGGTGCACGCGCCACACCTTGAACCAGACCCATGTGCGTCCCAGCAGCAATACCGTGAGCGCGAACAGGACGAGGCGCGCGTCCATCACGTAGTGGTGCGTGAAGAAGTTGACGTAGATGCCGGCCGCTAGGAGTCCCATCGCCCACAGCGGTGGATGGCGCGTGAAGCGGAAGTCGAACAGGCGCCAACAGCGCGCGATGTGGAACCGATGGCGGCATACATGAAGCCCGTGAACAGCGGCACGCCGCCCAGACGCAGCAGCGAGGGCTCGGGATAGATCCAGGAGCCCACCGAGGTCTTAAAGATCTCCATCGCCGTGCCGACCAGGTGGAACAGGAGGATGACCTTCGCCTCCTCCCAGGTCTCCAGCTTGAAGCCCAGCATGGCGGCCTGGATGGCGACCGCGGCGATGACGAGGAAGTCGTAGCGCGGCAGGAAAGCGCCGCGCGGATAGAGGAAATGCGTGCCGAGCAGCAACGCCAGCATCAGTGCGCCGAACAGGCAGGCCCAGCCCTGCTTGATGCCGAAGCGGGTGAGCTCGTAGAGGACGAGGGTGGCGCGCCGCCGCTCGGCCCAGGCCCCCAGGCGCGCCTCGGCGTCGATGAAGCGGCCGAGTGGTGCCCAGATGCGGGCCGCGCTGTCGGACCGCATTTGCCCAACCGGCCGCTGCATGAAGGCTCTCCCGCTGATAGCATGCGCAAGTCTGACGACGCCGGGGCCGACCGACCGGTGGCGGCAGCGGATGATGCAGAAGGAAAGCGGCTACTTTACGATGCAAAGCGACCTTGAGTTGGTCCGGCTTCGCTCGAGCCAGCCCCGTGGAGGCCACATGTCCGATATCGACACCATGGCCATGCTGGAGAAGCGGCGTATCGAGGCCGCCATCCTCAAGCATGTGTACGCCACGCTCAAAGCCAGCCACGGCGTGGACGTGGCTCAGAGCACCATCGCCGAGGCGGTGCGCAGGTCGGCGACGGATGAGGCCGCCGAAATGGCGGCCAAGGTGGGCCGCAAAACCTCGCTCCAGACCTTCATCGAACGCCAAGAGCCGTGGATGCGTGGCGGGGCGCTCGAGCGCGAGGTCGTCGAGGAGAGCGCCACGCGCTACCGCTACAATGTCACGCGTTGCAAGTACGCGGAGATGTACCGCGCCATGGGGCTCGGCGAGATCGGCCACCTCCTCTCCTGCCAGCGCGACCGCACCTTCTGCGAGGGCTATGACCCGCGCATCAAGCTCAAACGCACGCAGACCATCATGCAGGGCGCCAGCCACTGCGACTTCGACTATACGTTCAAGGAGGAGGGTGGCAGCGGCGCATGAAGAAGACCTATCGGGGCTCCTGTCACTGTGGCCGCGTCCGCTTCGAGGTGGATGCCGATCTGGACCACGTGCGTGTCTGCGACTGCTCGATCTGCCGGCGGCGGGGGGCGCTGCTTCACAGAGTGGAGCCGGACTGCTTCAGGCTCTCAACGCCGCTCGATGACCTTGCACTCTACACCTTTCATACACACACCGCGCGAGACTACTTCTGCAAGACCTGCGGTATCCTCCCGTTCCGGCGCCCTCGCACCGCACCTGGCGTGTGGTCCGTCAACGTTCGCTGTCTCGACGGCGTCGACCTCGACTCCGTTCCGGTGAAGCGCGTCCACGGCAGCCGATTGCCGTAGCCCTCCGCGGGCGACCAAACGCTACATGTTGTCCCGTCAAGCACGTTCGGAACGCTCCGACGGCCGGATCGTTTGCTGCGCAAGAACCACCGGAAGGCGCATCCAATGCCGATGACACAAATCGCCAAGGGCGCCGGGCCGATCACGCGGGTCAACGTCGTCTCGGTGCAACCCGAGCAGCAGGACCGGCGCGTGCGCCCGCTCAACGCTGTGGCCAGAAGACGCTGCGGCACATTCCGCTTCGGATTGGCGAGCATGCGCAAGGGCCTGGATGGCCGGCGCGTGGTCGACGACGCGCGGTGGCGGAGCAAGAAAGACTTCGAGGCCAGGGCCAAGAACCCGCAGGCAGCCGCGCACATCTAGGCCATCGGTGCCATTGCTGCTCCCGACGCGCGCACTTTTATGACGTAAGCGAAGTCTTGAACGACGGACGTTGCCCGCGGGGTAGCGACGCGGCGAGCGTGACCCGGCGAGAAAGGGGACCCCCTCCACCTCCCAGGGGTTTGAGCAGCTCGCATTGGATAGCCCCGGTCGCGGCAGATGTGGGCGATCGGCATCGCGCGTGAGCTGCGAGTGAGCGAGGTTGCGATTGGGATTGCGCGCCCACGGGGCGCGGGCGATCATTTCAGGGATCAGCCTAGTCGCCGCATCGGGGCAGCCCATGACGTATGACCCAAGGTTTGTGTTTGCCATGGCCGCCGTACTCCTCGCCACTGTGCGCGCCGGAGCGGAGGAGCACCACTATCCAACCCGGCCCATCACGCTCGTGGTCCCCTACGCCGCCGGCGGCGGCAACGATGCCATGGCGCGCATCGTCGCCGACCACATGAGCAAGGGCCTGGGCCAGCAGATCGTGATCGAGAACCGCGGCGGGGCCGGCGGCACCATCGCCACGCGGGCGGTGGCCAGGGCCGCACCCGACG
>JAFMSC010000438.1 GCA_017353825.1 Hyphomicrobiaceae bacterium
CGAGCGCAGCAAGGCGCCCGGCCGCGCGGGCTTGGCCGAGGCGGTGGCGCGCGGGTACCACAAACTGATGGCATACAAGGACGAGTACGAGGTCGCGCGGCTTTTCACCGAGCCGGCCTTCGAGAAGGCACTTTCCGAACAGTTCGAGGCCCACGAACGCCTGCAGTTCCACTTGGCGCCGCCGCTGATCGCTCGCCGCGACAAGCGCACCGGCGAGCCGCGCAAGATGACCTTCGGGGGCTGGATGCTTCCCATCTTCCGCCTACTGGCCAAGGGCAAGCGTCTGCGCGGCACGGCCTGGGACCTGTTCGGCTACGCCAAGGAGCGCCGCCTGGAGCGGCAGATGATCGCCGATTACGAGAACCTCCTCGAGGAGATCGCAGATCGCCTCTCCCCCGCCAACCACCACACCGCCGTCGCCCTGGCTTCGCTGCCCCTGGAGATCCGTGGCTTCGGTCACATCAAGGAACGCAACTACAAGCTCGCCAAGGCCCGCGAGGCCACCCTGCTCGCTGATCTGCGCAGCCCCTCGCCCACCCTGCTCAAGGCGGCGGAGTAGGCGTTAAGGCCGCCGGGAGCCTGTTGCAGAATGATGGTAGGGCGCAGGGTGAGGGCGCACCCTGGGTTAGACACGCCTGGAGCGGTCATGGATTGCAAGAAGCTCGAAGACCTGCGCACCAAGTATCCGGCCGACAAGCCGGACGCGTCGCATCATCCGGAGTTCAGGAAGGCCGTCGAGACGATCTTCGCCGGTACCGACCGGCGGCCGAAGCCCTACGAGGGTGTGGCGAGCTTCCTTGGCGCGCCGCTGCGCCCTTACGCGGGCGAGCGGCAGGACCTCGGCGGGCTCGAGGTGGCGCTGGTAGGGGTGCCGCTCGATCTGGGCGTCACCAACAGGCCCGGCGCGCGCTTCGGCCCGCGCGCGGTGCGGGGGGTGGAGCGCATCGGGCCCTATCACCACGTGCACCGCCTGCTGCCGCTCAGCGCCGTGAAGGCCGCCGACATCGGCGACGTGCCGTTCCGCAGCCGCTACAGCCTGGCCGAGAGCATCGAGGACATCGAGGTGCTGTTCGCAAAGCTCGCGGCGGCCGGCGTGACGCCGCTCGCCGTGGGTGGCGACCATTCCATCACGTTCCCCATCCTGAAGGCGCTGGGCGCGGCGCGGCCGGTGGGCCTCGTGCACATCGACGCCCATTGCGACACGGGCGGACCCTTCGAGGGCGCGAAATTCCACCACGGCGGCCCGTTCCGCAACGCGGTGCTAGCGGGCGTGCTGGACCCGGAGCGCACCATCCAGATCGGTATCCGCGGCGGCGCCGAATACCTGTGGGAGTTCTCCTACGTCAGCGGCATGACGGTGATCCACGCCGATGAGCTGGCGCGCATGGGTATCCCCGCCGCGATCGAGAAGGTCCGCGCGGTGGTGGGTGACGGCCCCACCTATATCTCCTTCGACATCGACAGCCTCGACCCCGCCTTCGCCCCCGGCACCGGCACGCCCGAGGTCGGTGGGCTCGCCACGCGCGAGGCCCTGGAGCTGCTGCGCGGCTGCGCCGGCCTCCATGTGATTGGGGCCGACGTGGTGGAGGTAGCCCCGCAGTACGACGCGACCACCAACACCGCCCAGGCCGCCGCGCAGATGCTGTTTGAGCTGCTGGCGGTGGTGGCGTTGGTCCGCTCACGCTGCGCATAGGTGACAATTCGCCTCTCCGCGCACCATATCGGGGTGGTCGCAGGACGTTCTGATTTGAGCAGCGCGCCGAACGTCGAGTTTGTCGTCCGCACGGCGGCTGGATCTCCTTGATCAGCAGAGCTGATGGGGCCGTGACGCTCCAGATCTCCTACACGCCAATCGACACCTTGCAATGGGACACCTTCAATGAAGTGGTTCCCGCCTTGCACGGGCTGACGCCTACGACGGGGCAAGTGCGTTCCAATCGGAGGACCCGGAGCTCACCGAGTTCCTTTTCCAACGTGGGAACAGCGCCATAGTCTTGAGGTCGGCCGCCGTGTCCGTTTGCGCATCGGCATTGGGACGCTGCCCGAGACGAGGGGCAGCACCCTGGAAATATGTGTACCCATCTGGCGAGCATCGCGTAACCTTCAGACGCGCTTCTCCGAGAAGGAGTTCGAGCTGCGGGGGGCGCCCTTTGCCTGCGACGGGAATGGACGGACTGAGCGCCCGCCTCAGGCGCTGGCGATCAATCGAGCCGGGAGCAGCAGACCATGTCCAACATCAATGCCGGGTCGTTCACCACGCGGCCGGAGATCGACGGCACGTTCGGCGTGGTGGCGTCCACGCACTGGATCGGCACCGCGGTGGGCATGGGCGTGCTGGAGCGCGGGGGCAACGCCTTCGACGCCGGCGTCGCCACCGCCTTCACCCTGCAGGTGGTGGAGCCGCACCTGTGCGGCCCCGGCGGCGACGTGCCCGTGATGATCTGCCCCGCCGGCAGTAGGGCGCCCAAGGTGATCTGCGGCCAGGGCCCAGCGCCGGCGGGCGCCACCATTGCCCACTACCGGGGCCAACTGGGTCTCGACATCGTGCCGGGTACGGGCTTGCTGCCGGCTTGTATCCCCGGCACCTTCGAGACCTATATGCGGCTGCTGTGCGAGTGGGGCACGCTGCGCCTGCGCGACGTGCTCGAGCCGGCCATCGCCTATGCCGAGAGCGGCTATCCGCTGGTCGAGCGCGCCTCAGCCACCATCGCCGCCGTCGCCGACTTGTTTCGTCAACACTGGCCCACCTCGGCGGCGATATACCTGCCCGGCGGGCAGGTGCCTAAGCCGGGCATACTGTTCGCCAACAAGCGGCACGCCGAGACCTACCGGCGCATCCTGAAGGAGGCGGAGGCGGGCGGGGGCGGGCGCGAGGCCGAGATCGAGCGGGCCAGGCGCGCCTGGAGCCAGGGTTTCGTGGCCGAGGCCATCGACCGCTTTTGCCGCAGCCACGAGATCATGGACGTGAGCGGCCGACGCCACCGCGGCGTGCTAACGGCTCAGGACATGGCGACGTGGGCGCCTACGGTCGAAGACCCCGTCCACCTCGACTACGGCAGCTACCGCATCTGCAAGCCGAACGCGTGGACCCAGGGACCCGTGCTCCTTGAGATGCTGGCGCTGCTCAAGGGCTTCGACATCGACCGGCTGGCCCCCACCGACCCGGAGTTCGTCCACATCTGGGTCGAGTGCGCCAAGCTCGCCTATGCCGACCGCGAGGCGTTCTACGGCGACCCAAAATTCGTCGATGTGCCCATGGAGACCCTGTTGTCGGAGGCCTACAATACGGAGCGCCGCAAGCTCGTGGGCGACACTGCCTCCATGGAGCAGCGCCCCGGCCGCATCGAGGGCTACGGCGGGCAGGTGATCGTCAAGGGTGCACGCACCCTTGACGCTGGCGCCGGCGAGCCGACCTTCGTTCGCATCTCGACGGGCCACGGCATCTACGACGTCTCGTCCAAAGGCGAGGTGCGCGGCGACACCGTGCACATCGATGTCATCGACAAGGCCGGTAACATGTTCACGGCCACGCCGTCGGGCGGCTGGCTGCAGTCCTCGCCGGTGATCCCCGAACTTGGCTTCTGTCTCGGCAG
>JAFMSC010000107.1 GCA_017353825.1 Hyphomicrobiaceae bacterium
CGGGCGTGAGCGCCGGCCCGGAGATCGAGGCCCTCTACCGTGCCAACGAGCGCGCGGCGCGCGCCGCCGGGCTCGACCCCGCCCCGCGTGAATTCCGGCCGCATGTCACGCTGGCACGCATGCGCCGCGCACGTCACGCCGAGGTGGCCCGCTTCCTGGCCCACAACGGGAGTTTGCGCCTGGAGCCCTTCCTGGTCACGCGCTTCGTGTTGTTCTCCGCCCGCCCCGGCTCCGGTGGCCCACCTTACGTGGTTGAGGCGGCCTATTCGCTTGGGGGTGCCAACGTCGGCGAGGCTGCTGAACAGGCCTGATTTTTTCCAATCCCAGCGACCAGACACGGGGCGCACGGCCGCAATGCAAATTCCCTCTGCGAAATTGTAGGGAACCGGTGGACGATTTCAGGGCCTGACTGGCCCGAGACAGGCGATCGTGGCGATGACAGCGGCTGCAGCCGGAGGCGGCACAGCAACGCTAACCCGAAGCAGCCCCGACAGCGCCTACTGAGGCTGTGCAGGTCAGGGCTGCGGGCGGGGTGGATGGGGAGGAGCTGCTACGCGCCGTTGCCGAGGAGATCGGATCGGCGGCGCTCACGCCGACGCCTCGGGGCGCGCGTTGGAGGCGCGTTTGGGGTGTGGCTTGGTCTGGGTTGCGCAAAGAAGGGCGTTCCCCACCCGCGCAGCAAAAGCAGCTCGTTCGTGAGTGGCGCCGGGCTGGTCTCTCGGGCATTCCGACAAGCTGTAAGGCCTCAACCACGTGCGGGTGAGCCTGCTCGCCCAGACGGCTCCACCTCGGGGGATCGTTGAGGGGTGTGTCCGTCGCGAGATCGTGCCACCTGGGCGACTCATTTATACTGATCATTTAGGCAGGCCACCCGTCGGCGACCGGGACCCGGCGGGGTAGGCGCAGCCAAGCCTACGGCACGCCTGGAGCGCGCCGCCTGCAGACGACGCCACGTCCCCTCAGGAACCGATGGAGCCCTCCGGAAGGGAACCGTGGCGCCACCACGATGTTGGGCCAAGGACGCCCTGGGTGCCACTCCCGGAGGCCGCCCGAGGGCTACTCCAGCGCCCCCGCAACGCCAAAGCCAGGAGAATGCTAATGCCGACCAGAACTGCCGCCAACACCAAGCCGGCGCCGATTAGCCCGTATCTGACCGTCAATGGCGCCGCCGCCGCCATCGCCTTCTATCAGAAGGCGTTCGGCGCCAAGGAGAAGCAGCGCATGCCCGCCCAGGATGGCAAGCGCCTCATGCACGCCGACATCACCATCAACGGCGGTACCGTCCTCTTGTGCGACGAGTTTCCCGAGTACGGCGGCAGCGGTGCTCCCAGCGCACCCGGCAACGGCACTGCGTCGCCGGTGGCGATCACCATCCAGTACGCCAAGCCGGCCGAGGTCGACGCCACCTTCCAGCGCGCCATCAGCGCGGGCGCAAAGGGCGTGCAAGAACCGCAGGACATGTTCTGGGAGGCGCGCTTCGCCATGCTCACTGACCCCTTCGGGCACCGCTGGTTCCTGAACGCGCCGCTGCCCAAGAAGCCGGCGCCCAAGAAGAAGCCCGCCGCGAAGAAGAAGTAGGTTGGGGTCGACCCCGGCGCAGGCCCGGGCAGACCGCAGGGAGAGACCCGACGCAGCCAAGAGAACCTGGGAGATGTTGGGTCTCGCTGCCGCTCGACCCGACCTGAGAAAGTTGGGCTATTACGCCGTGGCCGGTGCTGCAGCCAGCGACCTCGCGCGTATCTGTGCGCCACGCTCGCGCCGACCGGCTGTTTGCCAGGCGAGCGTGCGCCGCTCCGCCCAGCGCGCGATCAGGTCGAACACCACCGAGAGCACCAGAATCATCAGGATGGCGGCGAACACGCGGGGACTGTCGAGCACGGTGCGGTAACGCGTGACGAGATAGCCGATGCCGTCCGACGACGTGAGCATCTCAGCCACCACCACGCCAATGATGGCGAGCGCACCGCCCAGCCGCAGTCCGGACAGCACGGTGGGGATCGAGGCCGGAATGACGACGCGTGCAATTTGCTGCGGCACGCTGGCGCCCATGCTGCGGGCTGCCAGCAGTAGGTTCTGGTCGATGGTACCGATGCCGGCGGCGGTTGAGAGCATCACGGGGAAGAAGCCGTAGATGCCGGCGAAGGCGATCTTGGACTCCGAGCCGATCCCAAACCAGGCAGTGAAGATCGGATAGAGAATGACGATTGGCACCGCGTAGAGGCTGGAGAACACCGGCAGCAACAAGTTGCGGAGCAGAGCAAGGCCGCCCACCAGCGCGCCCACCAAGATGCCGCCGCCGCAGGCGATGGCCATGGAGAGCGCCACCTCGTAGAGGGTCACCGCGAGCGCGTGGGCGTACTCCGCCCAGTTCTGTACCAGCACGGTGAGGGTCTTGGACAAGGCCGGCAGGAACAGCTCGGGCAACACGCCGGTCAGCGGCACCACCTCCCACAGCGCCAGGACGAGCACCAGTATCAGGCGGCGTACCGTAGCGGGCGATGGGCGCTGCATGGCTGTCCTCAGTCTGCTTTGGCGTGAGGTGGGTTAGCGAAGGGCAATCCGCCATGGCGCATCGGCGGATTAGGGGCTTCGCCTAATCCGACCTCCTGCGGATTTGCTGCCAGATGCGCTCGCGCAGGCGGCCGAACACGTCGGTCGCCATCATCTCGTAGGTGCGCGGGCGCGCCAGCGCGATGTCGATGCGGTCGATGATGCGCCCCGGCCGGGCGGACATGACGAGCACTTCGTCGGCGAGATACACCGCCTCAGTGAGGCTGTGGGTGACGAACACCACGGTCTTGGCGGTCTCATCCCAAATGCGCAGCAGCTCGTGGCCCATCGTCATGCGCGTCTGCTCGTCCAGCGCGGCGAACGGCTCGTCCATGAGGAGCACTGGGGGGTCCTGGACGAGGCCGCGGGCGATGGACACGCGCTGCTTCATGCCGCCTGACAATTCGTGCGGGTAGCGGGTGCCGAACCCCTTGAGGCCAACCAGATTGAGCATCGCGTCTGCGCGCCTGCGTCGCTCCTCGCGCGGGGCATGGCGGATGCTTAAGGGGAACTCGATGTTGTCGAGCGCGGTCAGCCAGGGGAACAGGCTCGCCTCTTGGAACACCACGCCGACGCGGTTGGGATCGGGGCCCGTGATCGGCTTGCCTGCGCACAGTATGGTGCCTGAGGATTGGTGTCTGAGGCCCGCCATCATCATGAGCAACGAGGTCTTGCCGCAGCCGGAGGGCCCGACGATCACCACGAAGCGGCCCGCGCCCACGGTGAGGGAAACCTCCTGCAACGCCGGCACCTGACCGTCGCGGCCCTCGTAGATGTGCGACAGGCCCGTCACCTCGATGGCGGCAGCCCTCGACTGAGGGCGCGGGCTCTTCACGTCCGCCATGTACTGCATCGGCCCTCCAGCCAGCGCACGGTCTCGTTGAAGAGGATCGCCACCGCCGCCAACAGGATCACGCCAGCCAGCAGCTGCGGCATCTGGAAGTTTTCACCCCAGCTGGCGATCAAGTGACCAATGCCGGTGCGCGAGGCGTACATCTCCGCGATCATCACGCCGGTGAAGTTGAAGATCATGGAGATGCGGAGGGCCTCCAGCAGGAACGGCATCATGCTCGGCACGTAGACGCGGGTGAGCACCTGCAGGGGCGAGGCGCCGTAGGAGCGCGCCACCAGCACGTGGTCGGCCTTCACCGATTCCACCGCCGCCGCCGCGCTCATGATGACTATGAAGAGGGTTGAGAAGGCGGCGTAGGCCACCTTCTGGCCGAAGCCGATGCCGAACACCAGGATGAACATGGGCAGGAAGATCGACTTGGGGATCGAGAACACGTAAAACAGCATCGGCCTGAAGATGGCGCCGAAGTAGTCGTTCTCCGCGGCCAAAATACCGATGGCGGCGCCCAGCGGTACGGCGATGATGAAGGCGACGATCACCTCCGCCGCCGTGACGCCGATGGCCTCCTGCACTTGCGCGCGGCCGAGCAGCTGGCCCAGCATCCTCACCACGCCGGAGAGCGGCGGCAGCAGCAGCGGGTTGACGGCGCCGGCGCGCGGCAGCGCCTCCCACGCGCCCATGACGAGGGCGAACAGCGCCAAGCGGGTGAAGATAATCTGTAAGCGGGTCATTATCTTAAGGGTGGGTTAGCGCTGAAGGCCGCTAACCCAGCATGTCCACATCTTCGGGTTCGGCAACCGTGGGCTCACGCTGATCGCGCTGACCCACGCTAGCATATTCCCTTCGCCGGAAGAGGGCATGGGGAGAGGGAACACACGCATCACACTGCCGTTGGCACCGGCTTGAACTGGGTGATGAACATATCCTTGGCCGGCGCCAGGTCGCTCATACCGATCAGGCGGCCCATATCGAGGGCTCGCTCCATCCAGTCGAGCTGCATCTCGCCGGTGCGCGACAGGTGCTTGATGTTGCCGTCGAGCTCGCGCGCCGCGATGGCCTCGGGGATCTCGTCGATCTCAGCGATCAGCTTGACGGCGGCGGCGCGGTTGCCGTCGGCGACCAGGAAGGCGAGGCCGCCGTAGATGGCGTTGAGCGCCTTCTGCACCACCTGCGGACGCTCCTGGATGATCTTGTCGCCGGCGATCCACGCCGAGTTAGAGTGGGCCGGGATGGCCTCGCCGTAGTCGACCAGCGGGCGGGCGACCTTCTCGTCCATCACCTTGTAGGTGAGCGGCGAATAGAGCACGGTGGCGTCGATGTTGCCGGTCAAGAGGTTCGGCACCAGGCCGCCGCCGCCCAGCGGAACGCGCGTGAACTCGAGCTTGCGGTCGGCGATGGTCCAGCGCGCGCAGATGTCGCTGCCGGATCCGGCCGAGGTGATGCCCACCTTCTTGCTGGCCAGCTCCTTCACGTCCTTGATGGGCGAGTCAGTCTTCACCACGAGATACCAGCCGTAGTAGCCGTTGGCCCCATTGGCCACGCACCGCGCGTTGACGCCCTTGTTGAGGCCAGCGGCGACACTGGAGGAGGAATTGAGAATCATCTCAGCGGCGCCGGCGGCGAGCGCCTCGAAGCCCTCGGCCCCGCTTCGGTAGATCGTCAGCTCAGCCCTGATGCCCTCTTTCTCGAACAGCTTCTGGCGCTGCGCCGTCTCGGCCACGATGGTGGGCCAATAGGTCTTGGTGGGCAGACCGATGCGGATGGTGTCCGTGCCCTGGGCAGCGGCAAGGCGCGGCATGTACGAGGCCGCCACGCCTCCGATCACAGTGGCCCCGCCGCCGACCAGGATGCGGCGGCGCACTAGATCGGGCGTTTCATCTCGGGGCTCTTGTGCCATTGGCTTCCTCCCTGCGCTATTGCGCGGCCGCGACGGCGGATGACGGGCGAGTGTAGATCAGGCGCGGCAGCGGGCAACCACAAATGCCCAGTGTGGGTGGAGGGTGCCGGCACGGGTTCGGCCGGTCCTGACACACTCGGCGAGCTGCCAGCAGGCCTGCTAGGATTGTCGGCGCCGTACACGAGTATCATCGCCCTGGCGGCGCTCACCACCTGCGAGCCGCGATCGGCCATGGCCAGCCACGCCGCGGTGGCGGCCGCGACGGCGGGCTCGATGATGGCTCGTCGAACATGGTCCCGCCGGGTTCTCCTTCTGGGCGGTGACCCTATTGGGAGCATCGCGCTGACAACCGGCGCGCGTCCGATCATGGCTGTGCGGGCGTGCCCGGCCGGCCGGCCCATCGGACACGCGGCCAGCCGAGGTCGGCGAGAGGGCGACGCACCTTGCGGGCAAGCCCAGGGCAGACGGCTCCCGCGTGGCCCGGCCGGTTGCGCCTCGGGCCTTCCCAGCATCGGGCCATCTCGGAGGTGTCGGCGTCGAGCGTGGCGAGGAGCTTTGGGCGGCGGGCCGGTGCGCCTGACCATTACGGTCTCGTGGCGCAGCCTAAGCAGCGTTGTCTGGTTTCGCCAACGCAGACGACCGCCGGAGTACACGGAAAGCGGACAGTCGGCGGGTGGCGCGATGTGCCATCGCACACAAACAGGCGTGCCGTCATCCGCGCATCATGTGAAGGTCTCTCGGATACCGGCCAGCGATGCGCTCGCCCCAGACACGGCGCCGGTGTCCGAAAAACCTTCCACAGAAAGCGGTCATTCACGGATCAGCCGCCGCTCATATGGAACGCCGGCGTGCGCGCCAAATACAATCCCAGCGTGATCAGCAAGTCCAGCTCAGGCAGCGCAGCGGCGGGAGGACGCACTTCCACCTGGCCACTGATTTTCATCCCTATTTTCATCATGTAGCCCTGTGGCCACGGCCTGACACTGAAGGTCACGAGCGCCGTGCCGTCGGCTGCCAGCCACCTGTAATAGGCTGTCAGCGACCACCCCCAACGCTTCAAGAAATAGTCGTGCAGCGACCCCCAACGCTTCAAGAAATAGTCGTGCCCATTGGGAAGACTGAGCGTGGGGTTGTGGAATCGTGTGAAGCGGCCGGTCCAGCCGCCGTATCCCCTGACGAGCATGCGGTCCCCTTTGTCAGTTTCGATTGTCACTTCGGTCCCGTAGCCGCGGAACGACCAGGCGCCCTCCTTCGTCCTCGCCAGTCCACGGGGCTCGTCCCGCCAGAGGGGGTCATCGTAGGGCATGCGCGCCAGGATTTCCTCGCCGCAGCGCAGCTCGTACGTTCGCCTGAGCCACTTGGGCTGCACCCAGCGCAGCGGCATCCCGACAAACTCACGAATGGCCCTTGAGGGAACGCTATCCGGCAGCACAGAGGAATTAGGAGCGCTGGGCGGATTCTCCGGCTCCTCGTCGGGGACCGGCCTGCTGTCCGGAGCTTCCGTGGGCGGCAGCCAGATGAACATGCCGTGCACTTCCTGTGCGCCGAAAATCAGATGGGCACTTTAGCACGGCATCCACTGGCCCGTGAAGTTTCCGGCCACTTCATCCATCCGATGAGAGAGGCGACCCCGAATGTCCGAGTTGCGTCACCAGCAACGGCACCCTCCCAGCATAAGACTGTGCTAGTCCTAAACCGGCGACGCGCAAGCGTGATCTGTTGGCCATGGTGCGCACCAGGCGGGCCCTGGTTCCCGAGTCCGCCGTGAGCGCGTCATGCCGACCGTCGCGATGGGGATCATGCCGGGCTGATGGCATCAGGTTATCACTCGCTACCGCAATGGGCTTGTTCCCGAATGATTGACGGGAGGCAAGGTGGCCGGGAGCGCCAAGTTGTGCAATGACTGGGTGAGGCAAGGTTGAGGCGGGACCGCCGCGTGATATTGGGGATGTCATGATGAAGATTGTCTATCGCCCGCTGGGCAAAAGTGGCCTATCCGTGCCGGCCGTCGGGCTCGGCTGCATGTCGCTCTCAGGAATTTATGGTCCGGCCGAGGACGCCCAGTCGGAGGCGTTGATCCGGCACGCGATCGATCTCGGCATCAACCATCTCGACACCTCCGACATGTATGGGTGGGGCCACAACGAGGAGGTTGTGGGCCGGGCCATCAGCGGGCGCCGCGACAAGGTGGTGCTGGCGACCAAGTTCGGGCAGGTGCGCGGCGAGGGCGGCACCAACGCCGTGAACGGGCGGCCCGAATACGTGCGGGCGGCCTGCGATGCCAGCCTGAAGCGTCTTGGGGTCGACACCATCGACCTCTACTACCAGCACCGCGTCGATCCCCGCGTTCCCGTGGAGGATACGGTGGGGGCCATGTCGCACCTGATCGAGCAGGGCAAGGTGCGCTTCCTTGGCCTGTCGGAGGCGCGGCCTGAGCGCATCCGCCGCGCGCATGCCGTGCACCCGATCACGGTCGTGCAGACCGAGTACTCGCTCCTCTACCGCGAAGAGGCGGAGGAGACGCGCGAGACCACGCGCGCTCTGGGCATTGCTTTCGTCGCCTACTCACCGCTGGGGCGAGGATTCCTCACTGGCGCGCTCAAGACGCTGGGCGACATCGACGGGCGGCGCGCGGCGCACCCGCGCTTCCAGTCCGAGCACTTCGCCCACAACCGCGAGCTGGCTGCCCGCATCGAGGCGATCGCCGCCCGTAAGGGCTGCTCGCCGAGCCAGCTGGCGCTCGCCTGGGTGCTGGCGCAGGGCGACGATGTGGTCACCATCCCCGGCACGCGCTATGCGCCCCGGCTCGATGAGAACGCCGGTGCCATGGAGGTGGTGCTCACACCCGCCGAGGTGGGGGAGATCGCGGCGGCCGTGCCCAAGGGATCGGCCTCCGGCGCGCGCTATCCGGAGGGTGCCATGAAGGCGGTCTACCTCTGACGAGGCGCGCATGCGACCGGCGAGGGCGCTCCGGCAAGCGTCAAGGCCCCATCGTCGCGCCCTCGGCGCTTATGCTCGGCGCTCACAAGTCCACCACGGGCGTCGGCCTAGACTGACGGCCGCCAAGCCGTTTTAGGCTGCCCTCCCAGTCGTTCCCCATGGCCGCGCCAGGCCCGACGCGAGGCGAAGCCGCCCGAGCCGGCGGGCGTGGCCGCAAGACAAGGCATCGGCGGCGCTGCTGGTGAGTTAACGGGGCCCGGCGCAAATCATTTTGCGAGCCGGGTTGTGTGCTATGCAGGGCCCATAAGGGGCACCCGTGATCCCCCTCGTGGTGCGTGCAACCGCTCTTTAGAGGGACAACCGGCTAGGCGATGATCGGCGTCTTCGATTCCGGACACGGGGGCCTGACCGTCTTCCGCGCGCTCACGATGCGCTTCCCGCAGCTTCCTTTCGTCTATCTCGGCGACCACGCCAACGTGCCCTACGGCGACCGGCCCTCGGACGAGATCGTGGCCCTGACGCGCAGCGGAGCGGAGGCCCTGTTCCGGCGCGGCTGCCGGCTGGTGCTGCTCGGTTGCAACACCGCCACCTGCGTTGCGGCGCGCACGCTGCAGAAGGACTGGCTGGCGGTGAGCGGCTGGCCCGGCCGCAACATCCTAGGGATCGTTGCCCCCACCGTTGAAGCCGCCACCCAGACTCCCTGGGCGGTGACAACCCCGCAATACCCTCAGAAGTACAACACCGACACCATCGCTGTGTTCGGCACCACACGCACCATCGCCTCGCACGCCTACCCTGAGGAGATCCGCAAGCGGTGCCCCAAGGTAACGGTCGTGCAGCAGACCTGTCCTGAGCTGGCCGCCGCCATCGAGCGCGGTGCGCACGATGCATCGCTCGACAGCCTGGTGAGGGAGGGCGTGGCCGCGCTTCTGGCACAGACGGATGGCATGCCGCCGCACTGGGCGATCCTAGGCTGCACGCACTATCCGCTGGTCGAGCGGCTGTTCCGTCTCCACTTGCCTGACTTTACGCGGCTCCTGTCGCAGCCCCAGGTGGTGGCCGACAGCCTGGAGGACTACCTGCAACGCCATCCCTCCTACGCCGAGGGCGCCGCCGCCGCGCCCCCCCTGCTTCTGACCACGGGCGACCCCACCCGCGTCAACACCACCGCCCGCATCTTCTGGCCCGGCGCCCCTCCGTTCAGGCACCTGGGGCTATAGGGAGCCAAGCCCATGTTGGACCCGTTTGCGGACCTCAACTCGGCTCCTAAAATGTTCCCCGCAGGAGGGTCATCCAGCCTCGCGATGCCGCCCGCGAACATCGCGAGCCTGGAGGGGCTGGTGCTGTGCCTGCCGGCGAGGGTCGACGAGCTCTGCGATCAGAACAAGACGCGCATCGAGCAGATCGGCACGCGGCTGGCGCGCATCGCGAAGCTTGAGGGCCTTGAGCCCAAGCGTGGCCCGGGGGAGCGGCGAATGTGCAGCAGCTTCAGCTGGCGAGCGTGCGGTTGGCACGCTCGGTGACAACTACCGTTAGCTGAGCATGCGTCCAGTGTCCTTGTGGGAGAGCCTGTTCGCCCAGACCGCGCCGGCCTTACGGCCGCCAGGCCAGGAAATTGGCGATCAGTCGGAGACCCAGGGTCTGGCTCTTCTCGGGGTGGAACTGGGTGCCGGCGATATTGTCTGTGCCCACCATGGCGGTTACCGGGCCACCGTAGTCGGCTTCCGCCACCAGCGCCACGCGGTCGGGCGTGACGAGGTGAAAGGAGTGCACAAAATAGGCGTGCAAGCCGTCGGGGCCGGTGGGAATGCCCGCCAGCAGTGGGTGGTCGTTGATGACGGCGAGCGTGTTCCAGCCCATGTGGGGGATCTTGAGGGCGGGATCGGCGGGCTCGATGGCTTTCACATCGCCCTTGATCCAGCCGAGGCCTTGGGTGATGCGGAACTCCAGCCCCCGCTCGGCCATCAGCTGAGCCCCCACGCAGATGCCAAGGAACGGCCGGCCCCTACCGCGCACGCTCTGCTTGAGCGCCTCTACCATCCCCGGCACGGCGTCGAGGCCCGCCTTGCAGTCGGCGAAGGCGCCCACGCCGGGCAGGACCACGCGGTCGGCGGCGCGCACGGCCTCCGGATCGGCGGTGACGGCGATGCTAGCGCCGTTGCCGCTCTCGCGCGCGGCACGCTCGAAGGCCTTGGCGGCCGAGTGCAGGTTGCCGGCGCCGTAGTCGATGATGGCGACGCGTTGCATGGGG
>JAFMSC010000108.1 GCA_017353825.1 Hyphomicrobiaceae bacterium
TTGCGCGGCCGCACGGCGGCTCAATCCGCGTAAACCACCATGCCGTCGTAACCAACCTCCACGTTGGGCGGGACCTGGCGGCGCAGGGTCTCGTAGTCCAGCTCCACCGTCATGTGCGTGAGAATGGCGCGTTTTGCCCCCACGCGCGCAACCCAGTCGAGCGCCTGCTGCACTGAGAAATGCGCAGGATGGGGCATCGCGCGCAGGGCATCGATGATCCAAAGGTCAAGCCCCTGCAGCAGTTGCACCGAGCTCTCTGGGATGCCGCACACGTCAGGCGAGTAGGCCACGTTGCCGAAGCGGAAGCCGAGCGCGGCGATGTCGCCGTGCTCCAGCGGGATCGGCACGGCCTCGATGGCGCCGCCGCTCCCCTCGATGCGCACCGGCTCGGGCGGAACGATGGTCGACGCGTCCAGAATGGCGGGATAGCCAGATCCGCCCCGCTGCCGGAAGCAGTATTCGAAGCGCGACTGAAGCGTGGCGCGCGTCGCCCTATCGGCCCATACCGGCACGCGGCGCTTGATATTGAAGTAGATCGCGCGCAAATCGTCGATGCCGTGGGTGTGGTCGGCGTGGTCGTGGGTGAACAGCACCCCGTCGAGCGTGGAGACACCCGCGTCGAGCATCTGCTCGCGTACCTCGGGCGGCGTATCGACCAGCACCGTCGTCTGGGCCTTGCCGGCGCTCCGTTGCACAAGCAGCGCACAGCGCCGGCGGCGGTTCTTGGGATTGTCCGGGTCGCAGTTTCCCCACACCGGCCCGACGCGCGGTACGCCCATGGAGGAGGCCGTGCCGAGGAGCGTAAAGCGCGTGCTCATGCCGCCACCCGCCTCGGAGCCTTGCAGTAGAGACGGAAGAAGTTCTCGGTCGTGGCGCGCGCCAGCTCCTGGGACGTGATGCCCTTGAGTTGTGCCAGCACGGCCGCGGTTTCCACGACGTAGGCCGGCTCGTTGCGTTTGCCGCGGTATTTGCCGGGCGCCAGGAACGGCGCATCGGTCTCCACCAGCAGCCGGTCGAGGGGAACCCTGCGCGCCACCTCGCGCAAGGCCTCGGATTTCTTGAACGTGACGATGCCGGAGAACGAGACGTAGAGGCCGAGTTCGAGCCCCGTGCGGGCCAGGGCGGCGCCGCCGGTGAAACAGTGCAGTACGGCGGGGAATGCACCCCGCGCCATCTCCTGCGTGAGGATCGCGGCGGTATCAGCATCCGCGTCGCGCGTGTGGATGACGAGGGGCAGCTGTGCGGCCCGGGCGGCGGCGATGTGGTTGCGGAACCCTTGCGCCTGAGCCTCGCGCGGGCTGTTGTCGTAGAAGTAGTCAAGGCCCGCCTCGCCGATCGCCACCACCTTGGGGTGGCGCGTACGCTCCACGATCTCCTCGACAGACACGTCCAACTCCTCGTGGGCATAGTGTGGGTGCGTGCCGACAGAGCAGAGGACGTCGTCATACGCCTCGGCGAGGCCTCTGAGCCGGTCGAAGCTGCGGATGCGGGTCGAGATCGAGACCAGCATCCCGACCCCCGCAGCCTTGGCCCGTCCGATCACACCGTCCAGGTCGTCGACGAAGTCCGGGTAATCCAGATGGCAGTGGTGATCGACCAGCATGCGTCAAGAGAACCTGCGAAAGGCTGCCGCGACCTCGGCATCGCTGACGAGTACGGTGCGCTCGGCCGGGGCCAAGCCTTCCACGACCGCAGACAGATCGTCGGGATCAACCGGATTGAGCTCCTCTTGGCCCGCGTGGTGCTGGCCGGCGAGGTGCTGGCCAGCGCGGCGCAGCATGACGCGCACGATGGTATCGTCCGCATCCTGCGCCAGCCGCCGCATGGCTTCGACGGGCTTTTCGAGCAACTCAATCATGAGGTCACCATCTAAGAGGCCTGTCCGGCCGAGTCGAGACCGCCATTCGGTCGTAGGTTGCGTCGAGCGCCAGCGAGAGACCGATTACTCCACAGGCATTGGCCCCAAACGTTGGCTCTTCGCTTCGTTCGACCCAAGCTTACTTCTCCTTCTTCTTCTTCTTGGGCTTCGGCTCAGGCTTCTTTTCCGTCTTGTCCTTCGGCTCCACGTAACGTGGAAAGACGCCGAATGGCGCGGGCAACGCGGTGGCGGGCCGCAGCCGGCCAGCCTCCCCCAGCGATCTGAAGTTGCGTGCCTGCGGGCTCTGGCCAAGAAGGTCGAGCAGCCTGGCGGCGCCAGCCGGCGTCGCAGGCTGGGCGAGGATGGCGACTTGGCGCACGACTTCGGCCGTCACATAGAGGATGGTCCCCATGCGCGCCGGGTCGGTCTTGCCCTTGGCCCATGGCTCCTCGCTCGCGAAGTAGCGATCGCCGTCGGCCACCACCGCCCACACCAAATCCAGGTACTGTTTGAGGCCCTGCCGGTCCATCGCCTCGCGCGCCCTGGCGTAGATCGCGTCGGCTGCGGCGAGCATCCTCTTGTCGGCGTCGGTAAAGACGCCCGGCTCGGGAACCCTGCCGCCGCAGTTCCTGGCGATCATCGCGAGCGCGCGCTGCGCCAGGTTGCCGATGCCATTGGCCAAATCCGCGTTGATGCGGTTAGCGATGGCCTCGGGCGTGTAGTTGCCGTCCTGGCCGAATACCACCTCGCGCAGGAAGAAGTAGCGCAGCTGGTCCGAGCCGTAAACGTCGATCAGGTTGAACGGGTCCTCCACGTTGCCCACCGACTTCGACATCTTCTCCCCGCGATTCAGCACAAAGCCGTGGCTGAAGATGCGCTTGGGCAACGCCAAGCCCGCCGACATCAGGAACGCCGGCCAGTAGACGGCGTGAAACCGCAGGATGTCCTTGCCGATCACGTGCACGTCGGCTGGCCAGTAGCGCCACAGCGGGCTCTTCTCGTCGGGGAACCCAACGCCCGTGATGTAGTTGGTGAGGGCGTCGACCCACACGTACATGACGTGCTCTGGCGCACCCGGTACCGGGATGCCCCAATCGAGCGTGGTGCGGGAGATGGACAGGTCTTCGAGCCCGCCCTTGACGAAGCTGATGACCTCGTTACGGCGCTCGCGCGGCAAGATGAAATCCGGGTTGGCCTCGTAGTGGGCGAGAAGCTTGTCCTGGTAGGCGGAGAGACGGAAGAAGTAGGTCTCCTCCTCGAACCACTCAACCGGCGTGTCCTGGGCCCCGACGCGCACCCCGTCGGGGCCGACCGTGGTGTCCTTCTCGGTGTAGAAGGCCTCGTCACGCACGGAATACCAGCCGGCGTACTTCTTGCGGAAGATGTCGTCGTTGTTGGCGCCGGCCATGCGGCGCCAGATCTCCTGCGAGGAGCGGTAGTGCCTGGGCTCCGTGGTTCGGATGAAGTCGTCGTTAGAGAGGTTGAGGGCCGCCACCAGGTCGCGGAAGCGCTGCGAGTTGCGGTCGGCGAGCGCGCGCGGAGTGATGCCCTCCTGGGCCGCGGTCTGCTTCACCTTGAGGCCATGCTCGTCGGTGCCGGTCAGGAAGTAGACACCCTTGCCATCGAGCCGCTCGAAGCGGGCGATGGCGTCGGTGGCGATCGCCTCGTAGGCGTGGCCCAGGTGCGGGGGGCCGTTGGGATAGGAGATGGCGGTGGTGATGTAGAACTTCTGTTGCCCGCTCATGATGGCAGGTTCCGTTCGCTGACTGAGACCTGGAAGCGTCAAGCGCCGCCCATCGGGGGCGGTTGCGAAAAATCAGCGCATTCGGGCGCAGCGTGGTGCGCCCGACCCAGGCGAAACAGAACGGGAAAGGGGGGCGTCGAGGTTCATCGCTTCCGGCTTTACTGGCAGGTGGCGCTGCCTATCACAAAAAATACGGCCGCGCCAGCAGGTCCGACAGGAGCACGAGGTAGGAGCTCTTCGTCATTTCGCTGGCTTGCCTACCAAGCGATCGTGGGCCAACGCCTCAAGCAGCCCCAATAGGTGAGTGCGCAGGTCGGCAAACGCCCACGAACCCGTCATGTGTCCCCGGTCGATGACTGCCACCGGCACGTTTCTCGCAGCGTATTCCGCCTGGTGATGGGCGAAGGGCATCCACACATCGTGGCGCGCAAGCAGCGGGAAAATGCGCTGCGTGTCGCTGGCCCGAAAGGCCTCACTGAAATCCAGATCGAGCGATTGGCCCGCCGGGCGCGGAGCCAACAAGCGGCGACAGGGCGTGGACAGAAACGTATAGGCAAAGTCGGGACCTGCCATTAGTGGAGCATAACAGCTCGCTGTGCCGTAGGTGAGGTGGTGCAGCAGTGTCAGGAACCCGCCGAGGCTGATGCCGGCCACGACACAGCCCCGCGCCCCGCGTGCCATAAAAGCCGACCGAACGGCTTCGATGTGGGCGACAGAGACGGCGCACATCGCCAAGAAGTGACTGACGCTCGCCAAGCCGCGGCAGCAATCGACGTGAGATCGATGAAAGGGCGCACGGATTGCCACGAGATGGGCGTCGACAGGCCTGCGACCGCGAAAAATGCCGCGAAAGGTATGGTCGTAGGGAACTTCTCCGAGGCCGTGATGAAAGATCAGCACAGGGCATGACGGATTTGTGCCCGGGCGCCACCGAAAGCCCGCCGCAACGTCGCCCACCAACGTCCGTGCCGTTGAAGTATAGCGTCGTCGATCGGCGACCAGCGGGGCCATTTGCAACTCGAGCGCTGCAAGATGATCGCGCAGCGGCGGCGAGATGCTGCCGGAGCGGAACAGCGGCGGGATTAGCAGCCGCATAACCTCTATATACAGACGATCGACACCCTCATGGAACCAGCGCATCTCAGCCCTTGGCATTTCTGACCACGACAGCGACCGTGAATGGCACCCATCAGACGAGCAGATCACTCCAGGTGCTTCAAGGGGAGCGGTGCTCCAGCCTTGACGGTCTGGATGGCGATGTTGGTTCTGACTTCGCGGATGATCGGCAGATTGAGCAGCGTGCCGACGAGGAAGCGCTGATAATGCTCCAGATCGGGCACGATCACCTCCAGGAGGTAGTCGGCCTCGCCGGAAACCAAATGACAGGCGATCACTTCGGGCATGGCGCCCACCGCCTCTTCAAACTTGATGGCGCGCTCGTTGGCGTGCCCGTCGATCTTGACGGCGAGGAAGGCCGAGAAGCCAAGGCCGACCCGGTCGCGTCGCAGGGCGGCCCGATAGCCATCGATATAGCCCTCCTGTTCGAGCCGCTTGACCCGTCTGAGGCAGGGCGACGGCGACAGCCCCACCCTGTCCGCAAGCTCGACGTTGGTGAGGCGGGCATCGGCCTGCAGCTCGGCGATGATCCTGCGGTCGATGCCGTCGAGATCCGGTTTTGGCATGATTGTCGCTCTTCTAGCTCATCCGTGGCGAGATGTTGCGCCCGGCACCGCCTCAATAGCACAGCTTGCAAGGACATGCTGGCGCTTCGCATGCGATGTGTCGAGCGACATCCCACTGGACAGGAGGGAGCGCCCAGGCATGTCAGATACCGCCGCCCACGAGTCGCTGCTCGCCGCCGTCGGGCGTTACTTCGAGACCATGTACGACAGCAATCTCGACCGCTTCGATCGAGTGTTTGCCGCCAGTGCCCATCTGCACGGTCTGCGCGATGGCGTCTTGCGCGTACTGCCGGCCAGTGAATACCGCCGGCTGCTCGCCGCGCAGCCTTCGCCTAAGTCCAAGGCTGCGCCGCGACAGCAGGAAATCCTCCTTATCGACTTCGCCTCGCCATTCCAGGCGCTGGTGAAGGTGCGCGTCCGAATCGACGCCATCTTATACGTGGACCATCTGACGTATCACCGGATCGACGGCGCGTGGCGCATCACTGCCAAGTCCTTCCACATCGAGAGGCGCTTTGAGGGGCCAGCGGCATAGCGAGCCCACCTCCATTTAGGGCCTGGCGCCGCTCCCGTTTGCAATTCCCAACGTCCAGGCGTAGAGGCAGGGCATGAACCCTGCGTCCATCCACATCGTCGGCGGCGGGCTTGCCGGCAGCGAGGCGACCTGGCAGGCCGCGGGCGCCGGCGTACCTGTCGTGCTGCACGAGATGCGGCCCCATCGCCGGACCGAAGCCCACAAGACCGGCGGACTCGCAGAACTCGTGTGCTCCAACAGCTTTCGCTCCGATGATGCCTCCAACAACGCCGTCGGCCTCCTGCACGAGGAGATGCGGCGGGCGGGTTCTCTGATCATGTCTGCGGGCGACCGGCACAAGCTGCCCGCCGGCGGTGCGCTGGCGGTCGATCGCGACGGCTTCTCGGACGAGGTGACACGCCGACTGGAAGCCCATCCCCTCGTCACCATCGCGCGCGGAGAGGTGGCGGGCCTGCCACCGCCCGAGTGGGACAGCGTGATCGTCGCCACCGGGCCCCTAACCTCGCCCGCGCTGTCGACCGCCATCCAGGGGCTCACCGGCGAAGCGGAGCTGGCGTTCTTTGATGCCATCGCGCCCGTGGTGCACCTAGACTCCATCGACGAGAGCATCACCTGGCGCCAGTCTCGTTACGACAAGCCAGGGCCTGCGGGTAGCGGCGCCGACTACATCAACTGTCCCATGAGCCGCGCCGAGTACGACGCGTTCCTCGACGCGCTACTCGCGGCCGAGAACACCTCCTTCAAGGAGTGGGAAGCCTCTACGCCTTATTTCGACGGCTGCCTGCCCATCGAGGTAATGGCCGAGCGCGGGCGTGACACGCTGCGCTTCGGCCCCATGAAGCCGGTGGGCCTCTCGAACCCGCACCGGCCTGGCGAGCGTCCTCACGCCGTGGTGCAGCTGCGGCAGGACAATGCGCTTGGCACGTTGTGGAACATGGTGGGTTTCCAGACCAGGTTGAAGCACGCTGAGCAGGTGCGGGTGTTCCGGATGATCCCCGGTCTCAAGAGCGCGCAGTTCGCCCGGCTTGGCGGCTTGCACCGCAACACCTTCCTCAACTCGCCAAAGCTGCTCGACGGCACCCTGCGCCTCAAGGCCGACCCGCGCCTGCGCTTCGCCGGCCAGATCACCGGCTGCGAGGGTTACGTCGAAAGTGCCGCCATCGGCCTCTTGGCGGGCCGCGCCGCGGCGGCCGATCGTCTGGGCCAGGCCTGGGTGCCGCCACCGCCCACCACGGCGTTCGGCGCGCTCTTGGGCCACATCACGGGCGGCCATATCGCGGCCGAGGGCGAGGGCGGTGCGCGCTCGTTCCAGCCCATGAACGTCAACTTCGGCCTATTCCCGCCCATCGCAGAGCCCGGGCGCGAAGCCGCCGGCATCCCGATCAAGGGCAAGGAGCGTGGGCTCGCCAGGAAGCAGGCATTGAGCGCCCGCGCACTCGCCGATCTCGATCGCTGGCTTTCTGTTCCGCATCGCGCCGCAGCCGAGTAGAAGCACCGCAATCGCCCCGCAGCCCTCGAGGGCCTCACGTCGATCGACCGACCTTATGCAACTGCCCAAGCCCGTTATCGCGTCCTGTGGCTTCTGGGATGCGGATGAGATTGCAGGCTCGTGCTCAAGGAATGCTTCGATCCGGTCGATGTGACGGAAGGGATTCGATCTGGGTCACGGGCAAGATCGAGCTACCTTCCTGTCCGAGCGCGAGGTCGAGAGGACCTGACCCGCCATCGCTGACTGGCACAAACTCGATGCGGTGTTCGTCGCTCTCGACAACGCCGAAATCCTCGCCCTGCACAACGCGGGGATGACGCTGTGGGCGGGATACGGGACGGAACCGAGGCGTACCTCGACCGGAGGGCGGAGCGCTCGGGCGTGGTCGGCTACTGGTTCAATCACCATCAACACATCGAGCACGCGATCGACGGGCGAGGCATGATGCTGGCCTTTGGCGACTTTCGCGCATGGCGCAACTTGATCTGCGCGACACTGGAGGAGGGACCGTGGGGCCGCCGGTTTTCGACGCTCATGATGCACCGACTGTGATGGCGAGTGGTCGCTGCAGGACTGGGCCGTGCTGGTTCAGGAATTGCCGACGATTGACAGCGAGATGGGGACGCTGCCCGCGTCCCGTTGCATGCCAGCTGGCAGCAACAGGTCGCGGAGGAACTTGGGCTCGGCCTCGCAGCGCGCTGGATTGCTTCGTCAACGTCGATGGCGAGAATCTGGTTGGCGCTGGCCTGCGCCTGGCCGATCTCACCCGACGGCTGCGCAAGCCCATTCGTTCACGTAAGAGTAAAGCGATCAGACCCTCGGGGTCTGCCCCCTGGGCGACCATGGAGGCTTGCAGAAGCGCACCTGGTACCCATCAAGACCTGCCTCAGCCTGCCCGAGGCCCTGGTTGTCAGCAGCTACTTGCGCGGTTATGGCGTCATGACGGTGCTCAACAGCTACCATCATGCTTCGACAGCCTGGTTCGTGCTCTTCGCACTTGGTGGAATTGTGATCAGGGTCTTGGATAATGATTTGGACTTGGCAAGAGAATTGCTGGCGGGCGTTTCGCCGATGGCATGCAGCCAAGAAGGCACCGAAACTGTGCGGCGGTATAAATCGCCGACTCTTTCCGAGATTGTGCTCGCGGCGCCCGCCTTCCTGGTAACAGGATTACCGCTTCCGCTTTGGATTCGACGCAAGTACCCTCTTTCGACGTCAAGCCAAGGGGTCAGACCGGAGGGTCTGATCCCACGGAGCATGTCCATGTCCCTCTTCGATCTCAAAGGCCGCGTGGCTCTCGTCAGTGGCGGCAACGGCGGCATCGGCCTCGGCATGGCACGCGGGCTCGCCGAGGCCGGCGCCGCAATCGCCATCGCCGGACGCAATACTGGCAAGTCCGAAGCGGCCGCAGCCGAGCTGGCAAACCTGGGCGCCGAGACCACGGTGGTTTCTGGCGATGTAACCGACGAGGCGCAGTGCCGCAGGCTGGTGCAGGAGACCGTGGCGCGCCTTGGGCGCCTCGACATCCTCGTCAACAACGCCGGCATCAACATCCGCAAGTCCGCGCAGGAACTGGCGGCGGCCGAGTGGAGGCAGGTGCTCGACACCAATCTGACGAGTGCCTTCGTTTGCTGCCAGGCCGCCTATCCCGTCATGAAGCAAGCAGGCGGCGGCAAGATCATCAACATCGGCTCGATGCTGTCGATCTTCGGCGCGGGCTTCGCACCCGCCTACGGCGCCTCCAAGGGCGGCATCGTGCAGCTCACCAAGGCTCTGGCCTCGGGATGGGCGAAGGATAACATCCAGGTCAATGCCGTGCTGCCCGGTTGGATCGACACCGATCTCACGCGCGAGGCGCGCGAGCAAGTGCGCGGGCTCAACACCATGGTACTGATGCGCACGCCAGCCGGCCGCTGGGGCGTGCCAGCCGACCTCGCCGGCATTGCCGTGTTCCTGGCGAGCCGCGCCTCTGATTTCGTCACGGGTACCGCCATCCCCGTGGATGGGGGCTACGCGGCGCAGGTGTAATCGGGTCAGACACTGCGGGTCTGACCCTGGCGCTATCGTTTTCACACAAACGGGGACTGTTCGGAGGCTGAGCCCTTGGTGCCGTCCCAGGGTTAGGGGGAATCGGAGGTGGCGTTATCTCCGGCTTGACGTGAAAACCAAAAACGGCGGTTAGCAGCCGCCGGGCGGAGACAACACCATGACGACGGATATCACGGGAGCAGATTCGGAGCACCTGCTCGATGAGGGGTGGTCGACACCGCTCGAAGCGGGCGTGCGCGGCACCATCCGGCACCGAGCCCTTTCCGACGATTTACGAGGACGCGTAGTGGGTTAGGGGGAGCTCTGGGCTTCCGGGAAGACGAGGGCGTGCCGACAACACCCGGGCGAGCGGTTGATCGAGAAAACCGCCGAGGCGGGGGCCGTCCGTCAGTGCTTGTGCCGCCCCTTGCGGCCATGCGCCTCACGCCGCTCGGCGGTGAGCTCGCGATCAAGGCGGTTCTCCAGCTCGACCAGGTCGGTCGGCAGCGGCATACCGTAGGCTTTGAGCTCGTTCAGCTTCTGCATGATGGTCAGATACAGCTCATAGCGGTCGTGCGGGGCGTCCTGCACCGCTCGGAGCAGGGTGTCGATCTCGGCCTTGGTGTTCTCGAATGCCATCTGCGCACCCTCGTGCGATCGGAACGAGAGCTCTGCGCCATCCGTGCATCGGCCGGGCGGTCTGCACCTTGCGCCACATCAAACGGTGTTGCGCGCGGTCGAACCCGTGCTCAGCCCTTCTCCGCCTTCAGACGCTTGGTGCACTCGCTGTAATAGCCGCCGCCCTTCTGTATCCACTTCAGGCCGGCGTTGGCGTTGCTGGCCTTGTTGGCGCGGTACTGGTCGAGGCACGTGTGCATGCGCGCCTTGCCTGGTGTCTCGTCGCTGTACTTGGGCGAGATCGTTGAGGGGAAGACCGCGCCGCCCGGCAGGTAGGCGCTGCCGCCGGGCGCCGGGCCGGGCTTGGGCACTGCGGTCGTGGAGGCGGCTCCGGGGCCGCACTGGGCCTTGCGAAACTCCTGCCAGCTCATGCCGCCGAGCGTACCTGACTGCTGCGCCGACCGGTAGGCGGCGGCGCATTCGCGCATGGTGAGCGCTT
>JAFMSC010000109.1 GCA_017353825.1 Hyphomicrobiaceae bacterium
GCGGCGCCGGCGTTCAAGAACGAGTTCTACAACAGCGAGGAGGAGGCGCTGTTCGCCTTGGCCACGGCGCTGCACGAGGAATACGTGGCCATCATCAAAGCCGGCCTCACGCTCCAGGTGACGACGCCTTCCTGCCCTACATGTACGACCTTGCCTTCGCCGGCAACTCCCTCGATGACTACCGCAAGTGGGCCTCGGTGCGCGTCGATGCGCTCAACCACGCGCTCGAGGGCCTACCCCAGGAGAAGGTGCGCTATCACATCTGCTGGGGCAGCTTTAATACACCGCACGTGAGCGACGTGCCGCTCAAGGACATCGTCGATCTGGTGCTGCGTGTTAACGCCGGCGCCTACTGCATCGAAATGGGCAACCCGCGCCACGCGCATGAGTGGCGCGTTTGGGAGACGGTCAAGCTGCCCGAGGGGCGCAAGCTGATCCCCGGCGTCATCAGCCACTCCACCAACGTGGTGGAGCATCCCGAGCTGGTGGCCGAGCGCCTTGTGCGTGTCGCGAAGCTGGTGGGGCGCGACAACGTCATGGCCGGCACCGACTGCGGCTTTGCCCAGTCGCCGCATCTCAAGCGGGTGCACGAGTCGATCATGTGGGCGAAGCTGGAGGCGCTGGCCGAGGGCGCCCGCATCGCCTCGCGCGAGCTGTGGGGGCGCAGCGCCGCAGCGTGAGCGGAGGGTATGTTTCGCGCCCAAGAAACCCGACGCGAAAGCATGACCCTGCGCGGTCGGAGTGCGGCGGGCGAGCAACAGATGCCGTCGGCAACGCTTGATTCCGCGACCTATCGCATGGAAGTAGCGAGCGCTGACGGTTAGCCTCGCAGCAAGAAGAGCCTGAAGCAGGGGGAGAAATGTCCACGGTCGAGCGGCTGCTGCGGTGGCTGGAGATACCTATCAATCTCCTGCTGTGGATCGCATTGATCGCCGGTTTCCTGATGATGATCCACGTCGGCGCCGACGTGACGGGCCGCACGGCCTTCAACCACCCGCTGCAGGGCACCACCGAGATCGTGTCCGGCTGGTACATGGTGGCGAT
Organism: Hyphomicrobiaceae bacterium; assembly: GCA_017353825.1. GTDB lineage: Bacteria > Pseudomonadota > Alphaproteobacteria > Rhizobiales > Hyphomicrobiaceae > AWTP1-13. The sequence continues at coordinate 1,045 of JAFMSC010000109.1, forward strand.
CTGCTACCTGCCGTGGGCGTGGCTCACGCGCAATGACAACCACATTGTCGCCGGCATCTTCGAGCGCATAGGCACCGCTTGGTTCGGCTACTGGGTGGAGGTGTTCGTCAAGATCGTCATGCTTGTCTACGTCGTGATCTTCGCATGGCAGACCGGCACGCGGGCCGTGGCGCAGACCCGCGCGGGCGAGGTGTGGGAAGCGGCCGGCGGCTTCATCCCGGTCTGGCCAAGCCGATGGGCGCTGCCGGTTGGGGCCGGGCTGATGGCGATCTATCTGGTGTTGCGCATCATCCGCGACGCCGGACGCGGCTACCGGCCCGAGCCGAACGGCCTCCGGGAGGGCGCGCTATGAGCACGCTCACGCTTTCCCTTGGCAGCCTCGCCTGCATCCTGCTTCTGATCGGGCTGCGCGTTCCCATCGGCGTCTCGATGGCTTCCGTCGCGTTCTTCGGCGTGTGGTATCTGCGCGACCTCAACGTGGCGCTCAGCGTGCTGCGCGACACGCCGTTCGTGTTCGCAGCCAGCTGGGATCTCTCCGCCATCCCGATGTTCCTGCTGATGGGCGCGGTGGCCGGCAATTCGGGCATCGGCACGGCGCTGTTCCGCGCCGCCGTGGCCTGGTTCGGGAAGCTGCCGGGTGGCCTGGCGGTGGCCACCAACTGGGCGTCCGCCGGCTTCGGTGCCGCGTCAGGGTCGAGCATAGCGGCGGCCGCCGTGATGGCGCGCCTCGCCATCCCGGAGATGCTGAAGCACAAGTACGACAAAGGCCTGGCGACGGCCGTGTGCGCCAGCGGCGGCACGCTCGACGCGCTGATTCCGCCCAGCATCACGTTCGTGATCTACGGCATCTTTGCCGAGGTCTCGATCGTCAAGCTGCTGCTCGCCGGCATCCTGCCCGGCATTCTCACGGCCACTGTCTACATGATCATGATCATCGGGCGCGCGTGGCTCAACCCATCGCTCGCCCCACCGGTCGAGTTCCCTGATCGCGCCGCCATGTGGCGCGAGCGCTGGGCTTCGCTCGCCGAGATCTGGCCCATCGTCGTGCTCATCCTCGGTGTGATCGGCGGCCTCTATACCGGCATCGTCACACCGACGGAGGGCGGTGCCGCCGGCGCGCTGCTTGCGGTGGTCATCGGCCTCATCCAGGGAAAGCTCCGCTGGGCCGGCCTGGTGGACAGCTTCAAGGACGCCATCGGCACCACATCGCAGCTGTTCTTCGTGGGCATTGGCGCCGTCGTCTACACCAAGTTCCTGGCGCTCGCCGGCTCGGCTGACATGTTCACCGCGCTGATCGGATCGTGGGCGGTCGACCCGCTGCTGCTGGTGATAGGCGTGTCGGTCGTTTACCTGATCCTTGGCTGCTTCCTCGATCCGCTGGGCATGATCCTGCTCACCATCCCGGTGTTCGTGCCGATGTTCGCCGCGCTCAAGATGGACCTGGTCTGGTTCGGCGTGCTGGTGGTGAAGTACATCGGCATCGGCCTGCTCACGCCGCCGGTGGGTTTCAACGTGTACGTGGTGAAGAACGCCGTGGGGGATTCGATCCCGCTCGAGACCATCTTCAGGGGCTGCTTTTGGTTTCTCTTGTGCGAGGTGGTCGTCATGACCCTGCTCATCGCCTTCCCTCAGATCTCGTTGTGGCTACCGAACTCCATGTGATGGGAGCTGGTGCAACGCCGGATCAATCCTGCGCAATCGATGATCGACCGTTCGGTGCGCCTGCGAGCGGTTGGCCGCAAAGACGGTGGACGACCTCAAGGGCAACGACCTCAAGGGCAGGCGCATCAGGGCGAACGGGGGCGGCGGTGGACCTCGTCAAGCTGGCAGGCGGCCCTCCGGTCAGCGCGACTTGTGTCCGACGGTGAGCGTCCTGCAGCGCGGCGCCATCAATTGCACCCAGGAGTCCCGGAGTGGCGCAGGACCTACGGCTTCGGCGAGTTCGCCAAGTACGTGGTCGATGATCCCTGCCGCGGCGCGCATCGCGGCAGTGCACCCCATCGGCCGCGTCGCCGCCAGGTAGGAGGGTCCTACACGTACGCGGTGGAAGAGATGGGCGAAGAGAAGATGACGGTGGGCAAGGACTGCGACGAGCCGATGGCCAAATACAAGGCCGGCGAGCGCGAGCACAATGTGAGCGTCGCCAACAGCTTCGGCGTGAAGGACCCGGAGGGCATCCTCGATGCCCACGCCCGCAATATCGAGAAATGGCAGCAGCTGTCCAAGGACATCGGCCGCGACCCCGACAAGCTCGCCGATGCGCTGGCGCGACGTGTACTCCAAGCTGGACCCGCAGAAGGTGTGATCGAGGGGTCATGGTCCGCGCCCGGCTCGCGGGCCCTGCTGCTGATGTCGGTGGCTTTTGCGGCGCATTCGGAGCGGGCACCACAAGAGGCGTGGGCGAAGCTGCGACAACCGCTCGCTGCCAGGTCGCGACCAGAACGGCAAAGAGCAGCGAACCGTCGTCTACATCTGCGCGGATCCGGCGCACATTGAACTCGAGACGGGGCATGCAGATTTCCGCGACCCTCTGGCAAGAAGGAACCCGAAGGATGGGAAGGATATTGGCATCCTGGGCATTGCGGTGCCGCTCGGGCAGTCCGATACCGCCCGGCATCCGTCTGGAGGTGTTGCGCAAGCACAGGTGGAGAGCCAGGACGCAGAAGCGCGAGGTTCCGAGACGAGGAGCATCCGGCTCCGCGCGAGGCTCGCATATTTGCTTGGCAGTCAGGCCGGCTGCACAGCCGAGTTGGAAAGCAACACCCGAGCTTGTTGACAGCCTGAAAGAAGGCGATGATCTAGTCTAGTGGTGCGACGACCAGCGCACGGGGAGCGGTTACCGACCGTGTCCCCTTGCGGGCTTGGCGCAGGCCGTAGCACGCGAGCGACCCTACGACGGTCGGATAAATTGCGACCCTGTCGTCAACTACGCCCCCTCAAGCCCGAGGGAGCTGCGCAACGAAGGACGCCGGTGATGTTGTGCGGCCAAAACCGATGAACAAGGCTGGCACCTACGACTACATCATGATCGGCGCTGGCTCGGCAGGCTGCCTGCTCGCCAACCGGTTGACGGCTGACCGGCGCACGCGCGTGCTGCTCCTGGAGGCGGGCGGGCACGACGACTGGATCTGGTTCCACATCCCCATCGGGTACGTCTTCTCCATCTTCAGCCCGCGTGCGGACTGGTGCTACCGCACCGAGGTTGAGCCGGCGCTGGCGGGACGCAGCATCCCCTATCCCCGCGGCAAGGTGGTGGGCGGCTCCTCGGCCATCAACGGCATGATCTACATGCGCGGCGACGCGGCCGACTTCGACCAGTGGCGCCAGCTCGGCCTCGCCGGCTGGGGCTGGGACGACGTGCTGCCCTACTTCAAGGCGCACGAGGACTTCTTCGCCGGCGCCGACGAGGTGCACGGCGCTGGCGGCGAGCTGCGTGTTGATCCGCCGAGGGTCGGCTGGCCCGTGCTCGACGCGGTCAAGCGCGCGGCCATCGAGGCCGGCATCCGGCCGACGCACGATTTCAACCGCGGCGACATCGAGGGCATCGGGCCGCTGCACGTGAACCAGCGGCGCGGCATGCGCTTCCAGTCGGCCAAGGCGTTCCTGCGCCCGGCGCTCGCCCGCCCCAACCTGACGCTGGAGACCGGCGTGCTGGCGGAGCGCGTGCGGCTCGAGGGCGGCCGTGCCGTCGGGGTCGATTACCGGGTGAACGCCACACGCTACACGGCCGACGCCCGGCGCGAGGTGATCCTGTCGGGCGGATCGATCGGCTCGCCGCAGCTTCTCATGCTGTCGGGAATCGGCCCCGGCGCGCACCTCGCCGAGCATGGCATGGAGGTGAAGCTCGACCGGCCGGGCGTCGGCGCCAACCTTCACGACCACCTGCAGGTTCCGCTGCGCTTCACGGTCGATGGCCTCGCCACGCTCAATGAGCGCTACCACTCACCGCTGGGTCGTGCGCTGATGGCGGTGGAGTACGCGCTGTTCCGGCGCGGGGCCCTCACCATGGCGCCCTCGCAGCTCGGCATCTTCACGCGCTCCTCGCAGGACGCGGAGCGCGCCGACATCGCCTACGTGGTCGTGCCCTACACGCGCACCAACACCTCCACCCAGGTCCCCGACAGTAAGCCCGGTGTCACCTTGAGCTTCTATGATTGCCGTCCGACCAGCCGCGGCGATCTGCGCCTGAAGTCCCCCGATCCGGCGGCCGCACCGGCGATCAGGCCCAACTATCTCGCCACCGCCCGCGACCAGAGCGTGGCGGCGAACGGCATGCGGGTGACGCGCAGCATCATGCGCCAGCCGTCCATGCGCAGGTATAGCCCGCAGGAGTTCTCGCCTGGCGACAATGGCAAGGATGATGATGCATCGCTGCTGGCGGCGGCGGCCGGAGTGGGCAACACCGTGTTCCACCCCGTCGGCACGTGCAAGATGGGACGCGTCACCGATCCGATGGCGGTGGTGGACGATCGCCTGCGCCTCATCGGGGTGAGAGGCTTGCGCGTCATCGACGCCTCGGTGATGCCGGAGATCACCTCCGGCAATACCAATGCACCGACCATGATGATCGCCGAGAAGGGCGCCCGTATGATTCTGGAGGATGCGCGGTAAGCCCGATCAGACCCGGCGATTTCCACATGGAAATCCGCGATGACGGGGCTTTCCCGCCACCGCAGCTTGGCTGGACCGGCAAGCTGGGATCAATCAATGAAAGTCGCGGCTCTTGGGGGTCCAGGGCGGGCGCCAGGAGCCTTCGCTGTGCTCCTTGGTGGGGCTCGGCATCCTGGCGGTGCCGTCGCCCAGGCGCTTGAGCTCGGCGGTGAGGTCGATCAGCTCCTCGGCGACGACATGGATGACGAGGCCCTCGCGCTCAATCTTGCCGCGCACGGCCAGGAACTGTGCTGTCATGAGGACGCGGCGGTTGGCCTCGAACGCCTTGGGCCAGACCACCACGTTGACGATGCCGGTCTCGTCCTCCAGCGTGAGGAAGATCACGCCCTTGGCGGTGCCAGGGCGCTGGCGCACCAGAACGAGGCCCGCCACCGTCACGCGCCGACCGGCCAAGCGCTCGTCCCAGTGCCGGGCGCTGGTGAGGATGCCGCGCGCGGCAAGCTCGTCGCGGAAGAAGGCCACCGGGTGCGCCTTGAGGGAGAGGCCGAGCGCGGCGTAATCCGCCACCACGTGCTCGCCGAGGGTGGCCTGCGGTAGGGCGACGGGCCGTTCGTCGAACAGGTCGGCGCCGTCCGGCCAGGCAACGATCGGCGATGCGGCGGCAGTGGTGCACTTGGCGCCGGCACGCAACGCCCCGCCATCGAGCCCCCTTACCGCCCACAAGGCGGCGCGTCGGTCGAGGCCGGAGGAGCGGAAGGCATCCGCATCGGCGAGTCGCTCAAGCACGCTCACGGACGCCCCGCTCCTGAGCCACACCGCGTCGACGTTGGCATAGCCCGCACCACGTGCGGCGACGATCTTCCTGCCTTCCTCCTCCGCCAAGCCGTTGATAAGCCGCAGCCCGAGACGAACGGCACAACTTGGGGATTCCCACTCCCCGCGCTGATGGAGTTCGCGGTGAGGTTGGCGTTGCGCGAGATGAGGGAGTTCCTCCAGCGTGCAGTCCCACTCACTGCGGTTCACATCGGGAGGGAGCACCTCTACGCGGTGCTCGCGGGCATCGCGGACGAGCTGGGCGGGGGCGTAAAAACCCATGGGCTGGCTGTTGAGGAGCGCGGCGCAGAACGCCTCCGGGTAATAGTGCTTGATCCAGGAGGAGACGTAGACCAAGAGCGCGAAGCTCGCCGCATGGCTCTCGGGGAAGCCATACTCGCCGAAGCCCTCGATCTGGCCGAAGCAGCGCTCGCCGAACTCGCGCTCATAGCCGTTGGCCACCATGCCGGCGATGAACTTCTCCCGGAACAGATGGATGGTGCCGGTGTGACGGAAGGTGGCCATGGCGCGGCGCAGCTTGTCGGCCTCTTCGGGTGAGAACCCCGCCGCCACGATGGCGATCTGCATCGCTTGCTCCTGGAACAGCGGCACGCCCAGCGTCTTGCTGAGCACCCTCTCCAAGGCCTTGGAGGGATAGCTGACGGGCTCTGCTCCGCTGCGGCGGCGCAGGTAGGGGTGCACCATGTCGCCCTGGATGGGCCCCGGCCGGACGATCGCAACCTCGATGACGAGGTCATAGAACTGGCGCGGCTTGAGTCGCGGCAGCATCGACATCTGCGCTCGCGATTCAACCTGGAACACGCCGACGGAATCGGCGCGCGACAGCATCTCGTAGACGCCGGCATCTTCGGCTGGCACGGCAGCCAGCGTTAAGGCCCGGCCATAGTGCCGCTCGATCAGATCGAAGCTCTTGCGGATGGCGGTGAGCATACCGAGCGCCAGCACGTCCACCTTGAGCATACGAAGCGCATCGATGTCGTCCTTGTCCCACTCCAGGAAGGTGCGGTCCGGCATGGCGCCGTTGTGGATCGGCACCGTCTCGTCGAGCCGTTCGCGCGTGAGCACGAAACCGCCGACATGCTGGGAGAGATGGCGCGGGAAGCCCATGAGTTGGCGCGCAAGGTTTACCGTCCGGCGAATCGCCGGGTTGACCGGGTTGAGGCCAGCCTCGCGCACGCGCTCCTCGGGGAAGTCGTCGTCGCCGATGCCCAACACGAGGCCAGCGAGCGCCGCCGTCACGTCCTCCTTAAGGCCCAGCGCCTTGCCCACCTCGCGAATCGCCATGCGCGAGCGGTAGTGGATGACGGTTGAGCAGATGGCGGCGCGCTCGCGGCCATAGCGGGAATAGAGATACTGGATCACCTCCTCGCGGCGCTCGTGCTCGAAGTCCACGTCTATGTCGGGAGGCTCGCCGCGGTCGGCGGAGATGAAGCGCTCGAACAGGAGGTCGATCCTGGTAGGGTCGACCGAGGTGATACCGAGACAGTAGCACACCGCGCTGTTGGCCGCCGAGCCGCGTCCCTGGCACAGGATCGGCGGCTTCGCTTCGAAGCGAGCGAAGCGCACGATGTCATAGACGGTGAGGAAGTAGCGCGCATAGTCGAGACGGGCGATCAGCGCCAGCTCCTTATCAAGGACGGTGCCAACGTTCTCGGGGATGCCGTCGGGGAAACGTTCCGCGGCGTGTCGCCAGGTGAGATCCTCAAGGTGCGCCTGCGGCGTCTTGCCGGCCGGCACCGGCTCCTCGGGATACTCGTATTGCAGCTCGTCGAGCGAGAAGCGGAGGCGCTCGGCGATCTCCAGCGTGCGGGCGACGGCCTGCGGATAGGCCGCGAACAGGCGGGCCATCTCGGTGCCCGATTTGAGGTGGCGCTCGGCATTGGCCTCTAGACGGTAGCCGGCCTCGGCAATGGTGCACTTCTCGCGGATCGACACGAGAACATCGGCGAGTGGCCGGCGGACGGGGTGGTGATAGAGCGCATCGGTGGTGGCGACGAGTGGTGCGCGAGCCAGAGTTGCCAGCTCGTTGAGCTCGCCGAGCCGGCGGAGTTCGTCGCCGCGATAGGCCAAGTGGGCGGCGAGATAGGTGCGGCCGCAGGCGGTGGTGCTGAGCGTGCTCAGGCGCTCGATGAAGACCGGCGGGAGATCGCGCGGCGGGATAGCGATGAGGATCTGCCCCTCACTCGCCGCCAGCATCTCCTCAAAGGAGAAGTGGCACTGGCCCTTGACGGTGCGGCGGTTGCCGGCAGTCAGCAGCCGGCACAGCCGACCGTAGGCAGCGCGGTCGGTAGGATAGCATACCGCCTCGAAGCCCCCAGAGGCGTCATCCGTGGTGACGAGGCGCGCCCCGACCAGCAGGCGGATCTTGTGCTCCTTGGCGGCCTCGTAGGCCCGCACGACCCCGGCCAGCGAATTGCGGTCGGCAATGCCGATGGCCGCCAGCCCCAGCTCCGCCGCCAGCCCCACCATCTCGTGTGCATGCGATGCCCCGCGAAGGAACGAGAAGTTGGTGGCCGCGATGAGCTCGGCGAATGCCGTCATGGCATCCTCGCTGTGCGCCGTAAACGCGGTGCTGAGACCCTCTCCCCGCAAGCGGGAAGAGGGTCAAGGTGCGGGGCAGCCAGAGACTCTGTGATCGGAGTGTGAGGCTGCCCCTCACCCCGGTCCTCTCCCCGCGCTGCTGGAGCACGTGAAGAGCTTGGTGCTGAGCGGGGACAGGGCGACGTCATCCAAACACCCCATGAATGAACCATTGCGGGGGGGCCTCGCCCAGCCCGTAGCGGCCCGCGCGGTAGAGCCAGAACCGGCGGCCGGCGCTGTCCTCGACCGTGTAGTAGTCGCGCTCGGGCGCATCGCTGGGGGACTGGCGCCACCATTCCGGCGCGATGCGTTCCGGCCCCTGCGCGTGCGCCACCTGATGCCGGACGCCGCGCCAGCGGAACTGTCGTGGCGGCCCTTCCGGAATGAGTGCCACCACCTCGGTGGGCTCCGGCCGAGGCAGCAGGAGAAGGGGGCGGGGAGCTGGAGGTGTCTGGGCAGGACCGCGCCACAAACACTGCGCGGATTCCCTCTCACTGCTCGCGGAGAGAGGGCCCTCCCTCCTTGCTGATGGAGTTAGCGGCAAGCGGGGCGATGCGCGGGCAGAAGGAGGCCGCGCGCGAACGGCGCGTTCGGGGATGTGACTCTGGTGCGGATAGAGCTGGCGCACGGCGGCACGGCCGAGGCGCTGCTGCAGGCGGTCGATGAGCTGGGCCAGAGCCTCGGGAGGGGCTGCCGCCTCGCCCATGGCGAGCCCGGTCTGGCGGTTCGTCAGCGGCTCGGCAGTGAGCACATGCAGGGCCGCAGCCTCGAAGCCGAAGTCGGTATTGATGCTGTCAGCGCCGGCCACGTGCTCCAGCCGCAGCGCAATGAGGCCGACGATATGCCGGGGATCACGGCTGGGCGCAGCAAGTCCGATCTTCACCGTCTCCACGCCGCTGTCCACCCGGAACAGAATGAGGCGCAGGACACGCACGCCAACGCCATCGCGCGCAAGTTCGGCGGCGAGGCTGTTGAGGAGCCGCGTGGCGGCCTCCAGCACATGTTCGTGGCTCATGATCGGCTCTTCGAACATGCCCTGCGCCCGGTAGACCGGCGCGGGTATGGCGGGCGCAAGCGGCTCTGGGGCGCGCCCCAGAGCCTGGTCAAGGCGCAGGAGCAGGGCCTCGAAGCGGGCAGCGAGCGGCGCGCGCGGGGCGTCCATTATGTCGCCGATGCGGCGCAACCCTAAGCGCCGCAAGAGCGACAGCGTGGCCTCGGGCAGACGTAAAGCAGCGAGCGGCAAAGGCCGCAGCGCATCGGCCTCCGTGCCGGGGGCGAGGATCATGCCAGCCGCCCGGCCCATCGGGCTTCCAT
>JAFMSC010000110.1 GCA_017353825.1 Hyphomicrobiaceae bacterium
AGTCCGAGGCTCACAAGCCCCTATCCACCGCGCCCGCCGCGGATCCGGCGCCGGCGCCGCGGTCGACCGAGCTCGACCAGCTCAAGTGCCAGCTGGCAGCCGTGCAGGCTAAGCTCGACGAGCTTTCTCGCAACCGCGGTTGATCCGACATTAGCCGCCACCTCAGATCGAGTTGGCTCGTCTGGTGTCGGCAGGGGGAACGTCGATCGCGTTTGCTGCATCCCCTCCGGATGTCTTCATGTCTTGATGACTGCCTGAAGCCCTGCTGCCACAGCACAACGGATAGCAGCTGACACGGGCAACGCTTTGGACTGACGCAGAGCTAGCCCGACTTGCCCAACCTTGCCCGCTCGCCGGTTGCAGGCGAGGCTCAGATCACAATGCAGACATGCCGCCATCTTGCCCGGCCTTCGGCGGAGATGACACCAGCAGCAGCGCCACGGCGCCCGCCAGCGTCACCAGCGCAACCAGCGCCCAGGCCTCGTTGATGGCCTCGACCGTGGCCTGCCGCTCAACGGCGCGGCGCACGAAGGCCAGCACCGTGGGATCGACCGGCGTGCCGGGGACGTGGGCCAGGAACCTGTCGAGCGGCAGCCCTACGAGCTTGGCCACCTCCACATCGCCTTGGTCGAGCGCGTGACCCAGCCTGTCGCCGATCACAGGTGCCCGGCCGTAGATGATGGTGTCGATGACGGCCAGCCCGATCGCGCCGCCGAGATTGCGCATCAGGTTGAACAGGCCGCTGGCATCGGCGACGGCCTCCGGCGGCAGGTGCCCCAGAGCCAGCCGGATGGGCGGCAGCAGGCACAGCATGATGGCGACGCCGCGCACGATCTGCGGTAGGAGCATCTCGTCGAAATCCGTGGCCCGCGTCTGGAAGGCGCTGACAAGGAGGCCTGCCGCGAACAGCCCGAAACCGGCGGCCGTCAACGCGCGCGCGCTCGCGCGCCGCTCGAGGAACACGGCAACGGGAGCCATGGCCAGCTGCGCCGCGCCGGTCACCATGACGGTCTGGCCGATTTCCAGCGCATCGTGGGCCCGCACGAAGGCCAGGAACACTGGCATCAGGTAGACCGCACCGTAGAGCCCAATGCCGAGGATGAAGCTTAGAAGGCACCCAAGCGCAAAACGCGGGTCGCCCAGCGCGCGCAGCTCGACGATGGGCTGGCCCACCCTTAAGGATCGCGACACGAACAAAACGCCGGCCGCCAGGCTCGCCCCGAACAGCACGCCGGCGTCCAACGACAGCCAGCCCGCCTGCGGCGCCTGCTTCAAGCCGATCTCGAGGTAAGCGAGCGCGGCCGCCATGGTGATGAGCCCAGGCAGGTCGAGCTCGAAGAGGGACCCCAATTCGGGCGTCTGCCTGGGAAGCAGGCGCATGCTGATGGCGGCGGCCAGGATGCCCGGCGCGACGTTGATGAAGAACAGCCAAGGCCAGTCGTAGGTGGCCGTGATCCAGCCGCCTGCGAACGGGCCGATGGTTGGGGCCAGCACGGCCAGCACGCCGGCGATGGTGGTGGCCAGCCCTTGTCCGCGGCCGGGAAACAGCACGAAGCCCGCGGCAAACACCTGCGGGATCAGAAGCCCGCCAGCCAGACCCTGCAGCACGCGCCAGGCCAAGAGGCTGCTCAGCGACCCGCTCCAGGCGCAGCCAATGGAGGCCGCCGTAAAGACGAGCAGGGTTGCGACCGACAGCCAGCGCATCGTCAGCGCCCGGGTCAAGAGGCCTGTCAGCGGGATCGCGACCACCTCCGCGATCAGGTAGCTGGTCTGCACCCAGCTCATCTGGTCGGGGCGAATCTCCAGCGCGGACTGGATGGTGGGAAGGGAGGCCGCCACCACCTGCACGTCCAGGATGGCCATGAACATGCCGACGCACATGGCGGCAAACGCCACCCACGTGCGCAGCGACGGCGCCTCGCCTTGCTGCAAAACATCGAGCGCTGCGCTCACGCCACGGCCCCCCGGCGCGGCTCGCCGCGCAAAGCCCTGTCCTCCGCTCGCACACGCACGGCCAGCACGAGAGCGTTGAGCGCAGTGAAGAGGAGAGCGAACGCCACCAGCCCGAAGACGAGCGGAAGCACCAGGATCTCGGCAGCGACGACCGCGTAGTTCGGGTGGGCGAGGAACCGATAAGGGCCCGACTGCACCATCGGCGCCCCCGGCAGCACGAGGATGCGCGTGGTCCAGCGCTCACGCAGCGTGCCCAGCACCCAGCCGCGACCGATCTGCAGCACGACGAACACCGCCAGCAGCGGCAAACTCGGCTCCCGCGCCGGGGCCAACACCCACAAGCCCAGCAACCAGGCTGCATGCACGGCAACGATGGCGGGATAGTGCCCCGGCGCGATCTCGACGGCGCCCCGCGCCAGCAGGGCGCGCGTGTTGCGGCGGGAAAGCACAAGCTCGGCCAGGCGCTGCACCGTCACCAGGGCCAGCACGGCGACCGATATCGGATGCGCGGCCGCCAGTGCCCCGATGAGCGATGTCGTCATTCCAGCCTCCTGGCCTGGCTCCCGGCGCTGACCCCGGCGAGGGTGGCCGTGGACACCGTGAAGCCGGGGCCGAGCGCGATTAACATGGCGCGCTCCGGCAGCCCCGACTCAAGGGCGCGCTCCAGCACGAACAATACCGTAGGGGCCGACATATTGCCGTAGCGCCGCAGCACTTCGCGCTCGTAATCAAGGCTCCCAGGCCGCAGCCCGAGTGCGCCCTCGAAGGCCTCGACGACCTTGCGGCCGCCGGGGTGGCACACGAAGCGGTCGATGTCGCTGCGCGCCAAGCCCTGGGCGCTGAGGATCGCATCGAGGGATGCGCCGAGATGCTCGCGCGCGAACGCGGGGATCGACTGGTCGAAGATGACGCCGAAGCCCACCGGATCGACCTTCCACCCCATGATGTCCAGAGTGCCGGGCCACGTATAGTGCCCACTGTCCATGATCCTCGCCGCGCGACCTCCCTCGCCGACCCGTCCTGAGGTGAGCACTGCCGCCGCCGCCCCGTCGCCGAACAGGGCGAGCGCCACCATGTTGGCCTTCGTGGCCTGGTCGCGCCGCACCGCCAGGGAACACAGCTCCACCGCGACCACCAATACCACGCTGCCGGGGCGCGCCATAGCCAGGTCGGCGCCCAGCGCAAGGCCGGCAACGCCGCCGGCGCAGCCCAGTCCGAACACCGGCACCCGCTGCACGTCGCGGCGGAAGCCGAGGCTGGCAAGGGCCCGCGCTTCAAGGCTAGGCGTGGCAATACCGGTCGAGGACACCGTGACGACGGAGTCGACCGCATCTGCCGCAATCCCCGCGCGGTCGAGCGCCTTGCCGGCGGCCTCGACAAACAGGGCAAGCGCCCCGTCCAGGTAGGCGGCGGTGCGCTCGGGCCAGCCGTGCCCACCGAAATACCAGTCCAAAGGGCGGGTAATGTGCCGCTCGGCAATGCCCGCAGAGGCAAAGATGGCGGCGATCCGGTCGAAATCGCCGAATTGGTCGGCGAAGACGGTTTCAACCGCCTTGATCGCCTCGCGCTGCCCCATGACATGCGGTGGAACAGCGGTGGCAATCGACAGCAAGGTCACGTCCAGCCGCGATTTCTTGTGACGGAGCACGCATTCTCCTCTCAGCAGCGCCATAATTGGAGGGCAGTCCTTTACGCATCACACGGGTCCCGCGGCGATCCGGCCGGACCATGGTTCTGGCGGCGTGGCTCAGACAAGGCGGAGACAAGGCGGACCGGCTCAATTTGCCGTGATGGACCCCCAAGCGCCAGCGGGCCGGCGTAGGCGCCGACGTTGCGGAGGCAGGCGTCCAATGGGCGGGACGTTCAGGGGCAGCCAAGCCCCCTCCGACCCTGGTCGCCGTTGGGCTTGGCCAGGCTGCCGCCGCCCTTTTCAAGGAGGCACAAGACTGGTGAATCGAGCTCCGGATACTTGCACAGCCGCTTCCAGTCGCGGGCGTTGTAGCTCAAACGCGTGCCGCCCCTGACCCGCCTGATGGTTAAGGTCAGCCCACACTGCGGGCAGGTCAAGATCTGTGCGCCCCCCTGCGAGGGGGACGTGAAGGCGCCTCGTGGGGGTACTCGTGGGAGTGCTTGTGGGGGTGCAGGCGGACATGGCTGAGGTTGCCGGCCTCGTGCCGTCGTCAATGGATTATCAACGCGCAATCGCATTTCGCCAGCCCCGCATAGTTAACACCAGCGTCCTTGCGAACGCGCTCAGCACCCGGTTGAGGCAACGCCAGGTCATGCCGGGGTGTTCCGTTCGGCCAAGGCAACAAAGCAAGCGACCCGAACGGGGATACGCCTCACATCGAAGTCCTTCCAGCTCTTATACTCTTATATATAGGTGGCGTGTGAGTCCCGGCTGAAAAACTCGCACGCTGAGGGAAGGCCTGGCGTTGGTTGGGCGTGCGGCTTGCGCGCGTCGCGCTATTCCTGGCATTACGAAACTGGCGCGATGCGGTTGGCAGGGCGGTCGTTATTTCCCGTGGAGTTTGCTCCGGCAGGGCGTCGTCGACCGAACAGAAGCAAGTTCGATGGCTCCTGCACTTTATCTTATGTATATTCTAAGTATTTTGAATAACAGATAGCAAATACACGAAAAAATTGAGGGGGCGTGTGTGGATAACCGCGCATAACGTCCCTTTGCCGCCGCAATTGAACCGCGACTATTCCCGCCCACGGAGATCGCTCCAGAGCTCGACGCTTTTGTCCTCGCCGGAGCCGGTCTCGTTCAGCTACCGGGAGAGGACATTGGACATGCGTCAAGCCGCGGCGATGCCTCATCGCCGACTGCGTTGGGCGGGCGCGGGCCGCCGCACAAGCTTCCTTCTCGGGGGCGTGCTCGCGGTGTGCGCAGGAGCGCTGGCCGCCGCCACGTCGGTCTTGGGCCAGGTGGGCGAGCCGCCCAGGCAGGACGTTTCCCCGGCCCCCGCCCCGCGCCAGCCGCTGCGCCCCACGCTTCAGCAGGTCGAGCGCTTCAAGCTCAACCAGGACGCGCTGATCCTCGACGCAGGCCGGCCTGGCACCACCTATCAGGCGATGGCCAACGATCTGATTGCCGCCGTGGACGCGGGAGCGCACATGCGCGTCCTGCCTGTGGAGGGCGACGGCGGACCCGCCAACCTGCAGGATGCGTTGTATCTGCGCGGCATCGACATGGCGATCGTGCCGGCCAACGTGCTGGCGCATGCCAAAGCCAGCAACGCCTTCGGCGGCAACCTGGCGCAACGGCTCGCCTACGTCACCGTCCTCTATAGCGAGGAGGTGCACATTGTGGCTGGCGCGGGAATTGCCGCCGTGGGCGACCTGCGCGGCAAGCGCGTCGCCGTCCCGGCAGACGACGGCACCGCGCAGTTCACGTCGGGTGACATCCTGCGGCGCTTCGGCGTCCCGGTCGAGCGGGTGCCCATGACCCCGGCCGACGCGCTGGAGGAGGTGCGGACCGGCAGCGTCGCCGCCGCCATCCTGATGGGCGGCAAGCCCCTCGGCCTGGTCGCGGCGCTGCCCAAGGACGGCAGCGTGCGGCTCCTGAGCCTGCCCTTCCCGGTACTGCCGAGCGAAGCCTATGCGCCGGCAGTGCTGCTGCCGGAGGACTATCCTGCCCTAATCCCGCCGGGGACGATCGTTGAGACGGTGGCCGTCAACGCCGTGCTCATGGCCGGTCGAGGCGAGGACGCGGCCCACCGGGTCACGAAGCACACGCCCGCGGTGCTCGAGGCCATCGCCAGGCTGGCGATCTCTGAGCGCCATCCCAAATGGCGCGACGTAAACCTGGGCGCGGCGCTGCCGGGCTGGCCGCGCGTCGAGGCCGCAGAGATTTGGCTCAGGCAGGCCTCGGCGCAGCGCAAGGAGGCCCTCCAGGGCAACAAGGAGCAGCCGCCCCGCAGCAACAACCGCATCAAGTCCTCTGAGCTTGCCACCGACCGGCGCAAGAAGCTGATCGATGAGTTCGATGCGTGGGCGCGCATGACCGCCGCCCGCGATGACGCCGTGAAGTAGCACAACCGCGGCAGGAGGCTGCCGCGGCCGTTTATGGTCATAACCAGTTTGTGAGTCTGGATCGCCATGTACCCATCCGACAACGTTGCTAGGTTGCGCGAGATCAAGCGGCTCCTCGATCGCATTCAGGCGCTGCCGCATATCGCCGGGCTACCCGATACTCCGCCGAACGGCCTCCACCGCGCGCCGCCGCCTCTGCCGCCGCTGCCGCTTGATGCCGACGAAGAGCCTCAGCCGATGCTGCTGGCGCGCGACCGGATCCCGCCGCCGCCGCCGCTCGAGCTGCCGCGCCGGCAGGACCAGCTCTTCGACTCATCGCGCGCGCTGGTACCCGTGCAGCCGAAGAGCGCAGGCATGAGCCCATGGATGTTCGTCATCGCCACCGCGATCAACGCTGGCGTGGCCGCGGCGCTGGCCGTCGTCATAACGCTCGGCATTGCCCGGCGCGACGCGACCACGACGCAGGTGGCCGAGGCCGAGAAGGTCGCCGCCAGCATCAAGGTGGCGGAGGCGCAGCCCGAGCCGCCGCCGTCGCGCCCGTTGGAGCTGCTTCCCGTCGGCTCGCCCACCGAGCCGCTGCGGCTTGAGGCCCGCAAGCCGGCGCGCCTGCCGCTACAGATCCGCCCCGAGGAGGCGGTGCAAGAGAGCTACATCCTGCTTCTCTCCGGGCTGCCCGCAAACGCCGCGCTATCAGGGGCCTCGCGGATGGGCGCGGATTCTTGGTTGGTTTCGCCGGGTGCGCTCGAGCAGATCGAGATCGTGGTGCCGGAATGGTCGACCTCGACCGTCGAGGTCGGCGTCGAGCTGCGCCGCACCAACGGCGCGGTGGTGGCCCAAAGCAAGCTGTGGCTGGCGGTGCCGCCGCCCGCCAGCCCCAAGGCGGAGCCCCTCACCGAGACCGCGCTGGCCGACCTGGTGCGTAGCGGCGACCGCCTCCTCAACCGCGGCGACGTGATGGCGGCGCGCGCCTACTATGAGAAGGCTGCTGCCATGGGGAGCGCCCAGGGCGCCCTCGCCCTCGGCGCCACCTACGACCCGCGCCGCCTGTGGTCGCTTGGAGTGTTCGGCACCGTCGGCAACAAGGAGCGCGCCCGCCAATGGTATCAGCGCGCCGCCGAGCTGGGCCACCCGGAGGCCAAGGACCGCATCAGGGCACTGAAGTAACGACACCCACCATCCAGGAAGTCGACCCGAAGGGGCAAGACGATCCGACACCTCCCGGAACGAGCCGGACTTTGACGAGGTTCTGACCTACGCGCTTGCCGCCGCCCGCCCTTGGGCTCGCATCGCTCCGGTCGGGACGAGTGAGCTGGGTTGGTGCCCCTTCCTCAGCGAGCGGCAAGCGCCTGATCGAGGTCTGCAACGATGTCATCCACATCTTCCAGGCCGACGGAGAGCCGCACCACGTCGTCGCCGGCACCAGCCGCGGCGCGCTGTTCGTCGGTCAGCTGGCGGTGGGTGGTCGAGGCCGGGTGGATGATGAGGCTGCGCACATCGCCGATGTTGGCAAGATGCGAGATGAGCTGCACGTTGGAGACCAGCTGAACGCCCGCCTCGTAGCCGCCCTTGAGACCGAACGTGAAGACCGAGCCTGCGCCCCTCGGGCAGATCTTATTCGCCAGCGCGTGGTAGGGGTTCGACGGCAACCCCGCGTAGTTCACCCACGCCACCCGGGGATGCCCGGCCAGATGGGACGCAACGGCCAGCGCGTTCTCGCAATGCTTGGCCATGCGCAGGGGCAGCGTCTCGATCCCGGTCAGGATCAAGAACGCATTGAACGGCGAGATGGCGGGCCCCAGGTCGCGTAGACCCAAGACGCGGGCTGCGAGCGCGAAGGCGAAGTTGCCGAAGGTCTCGGCCATGCGTATGCCGTTGTAGCTGGGGTTCGGGTCCTGCAGGGCCGGATAGTTCTTCTTTGCGGAGAGCCAGTCGTAGCTGCCGCAGTCGACGATCGCGCCGCCGATGGAGTTGCCGTGCCCGCCCATGAACTTGGTGAGGGAGTGCACCACGATGTCAGCACCGAAGTCCTTGGGCCGGCACAGGTACGGCGTGGCCAGCGTATTGTCGACGATCAGCGGCACGCCCGCTTGCTTGGCCACGGCGGAGATGGCCGGCAGGTCCACCACGATGCCGCCAGGGTTGGCGATCGACTCGCAGAATATGGCCTTTGTCTTCGGCGAAATCGCCTCCAGAAATGTCTCGGGCTTGGTGGAGTCGGCCCACACCACCTTCCAGTCGAAGGTCTTGAAGGCGTGGTTGAACTGGTTGACCGAGCCGCCGTAGAGCTGGCGCCCGGCGACGAACTCGTCGCCAGGCTGCATCAGCGTTTGGAACACCACCGCCTGTGCTGCGTGGCCGGACGCGACCGCCAGGGCCGCCGTGCCGCCCTCTAGCGCTGCCACGCGCTGCTCAAGCACGGCCTGGGTCGGGTTGCCGATCCGGGAGTAGATGTTGCCGAACACCTCCAGATTGAACAGCGCCGCAGCGTGGTCCACGTTGTTGAAGACATAGGACGTGGTCTGGTAGACGGGGGTCACCCGCGCTCCCGTCGAAGGGTCCGGTGCCGCCCCGGCATGGATCGCGAGCGTGGAAAAACCAGGCTCCCGGTCGGCCGGCTTGTCGATTGACATCGACGCTCCTCCTTCTTGTGGCTCCTCGGCGAGGCGGGCTTGGCAAGCCTTATGGCTTGCCGGCGATGACGTGGTCCTGCACGCCGCGTCCGCTGAGCAGCGGGCGGCGCGAGGAGAGGATGCCGACGTTGACCCCGGCCCAGCCGATCTCGCCCGACAAGCGCCCGTACTCGATCTTGGCGCAGCGGTTCATCACCACCTTGAGCCCGGCCGCCTCCGCCTCGGCCGCCGCCGCTGCGTTGCGCACGCCGAGCTGCATCCAGATCACCTTGATGCCGAGCTTGTCCTTGAGCGCGACCGCCTCGCGCACCACTTCGGCGGCAGCCGCCGAATGGCGGAAGATGTCCACGATATCGACAGGGCCGGGCACCGCAGCCAGCTTCGGATAGACGTGCCGGTGCTGGATTTCGTCGCCGGCGAGGTTGGGGTTGACCGGGATCACCTCGTAGCCCTTGCCGAGCAGGTACTTCATGGCGAAGTAGCTCGGGCGGTTGGTGACGGCGCTGGCGCCGACCATGGCGATGGTGCGGGCGTCGGCCAGGATGCCGGCGATGTAGGTATCGGCGTAGCGGTCGTGGTCCAAGCTGAGCTCCACTGTCGCGGGATGATGCCTGGGGTCGCTGCCAGGCTCGCGCAATATGCGGGCATCGGCCGCCTCGGGGCAAGCCGGCCCTCAGGCTTTACCGCGGCCGGGCCGCCGCACTCTTCCGGATGGGCGAGGTTGGGCGCGTCGCGCCAAAATGCCCGAATTGAGCCGGTGGGGGCCCTGGCCTCGGCGCAATCCTTTGGATAGACCTTCTTCCTTCCCCTCGCGATTTCGACCGCATTCCTGAAAATAGCAGGCTGGAAAAGTCAAAGCCGCCCGCGTCTCGCGATTCCCGAACGGGAGGCCCCGACTGGACCCCACGACAGACATTCGCGCGGGAATTGGCCATTCCCGGTCGCTGGGTCAACGGTTGCACACCCGTCAAAAGCCCAAGCAAGCGCCAGCTCGTGTCGCCAGCTTGTGTCGATAGCGGCAAGGCCCCCGATTTTGCCGCTTTTCGAGCACGGCAGCGCCATGGATTGCCGCCGCAAGGGGTTGCCCCGGCGGTCCCGAAGACGGCCCGGTTGGCAGGTGGCTGCGGCTTGCGTCTCAACCCCGCGCGCAACGCGGCACCTTGCAAGGCAGCCGCGCTTGGGATAGGTCGACAGCAGCCGGACTTGGCGCCGGCGCAGCGGGCAAGGGCGGCAAGCGCGCCGACTTCCGGTTGATGAGGTTCAGCCGGCCCCAGCTCGAGAAGCCTGATGGCGCCAGGGGAAGGACGGGTCGGGCGGAGCGTAGCGCAGCCTGGTAGCGCACCTGCTTCGGGAGCAGGGGGTCGCGAGTTCGAATCTCGCCGCTCCGACCAATCATTTCAGGCCCTTATCGCATATGGCCCAGAACCCGAGTTTCGAGAAGACATCACGGAGACATCACTCAGCCCCGTTTTCAGCCCACGTCCACGGCCTCCAACCCTGCGCGCGGGGCGCCTTTTATAGGGGTGCAGAAAGTGGCCTCGTACGCGCGTGCGCGCGCGAGGGGCGCGTTTCTATTTCAATCTATTTTAGATTGGCGGGGGCGCCAGGGATGTCTTCATTTGTCTTCATGGGGGCCCGCCCAGAACGTTATCATTTGTGTTCATCGGGATGTGTCAAATGATTGCGTGGTTGCGTTCTATATCCGGATGCTGCCGAGCGTGATTGCCGACAGCATCCCCATCATGGTTAGCACCCTCGTCG
>JAFMSC010000111.1 GCA_017353825.1 Hyphomicrobiaceae bacterium
CACGCCGTGACGGTGCCGGGCGCCGTAGACGGGTGGGCTCGCCTGCTGGCCGACTACGGCTCCCTGCCGCTGGCTCGCCTGCTGGAGCCGGCCATCGCGCTCGCCGAGCACGGCTTCGCGGTGGCGCCCCGCGTCGCCGCCGACTGGGCGCTCAACGTGTCGCGCATTTCCCATCACGCCGGCGCCAAGGCGCAGCTGTTCAAGGACGGCACCGTGCCTTGCGCCGGGGAGGTCATGCGCTTTCCGGCGCTGGCTGAGACGCTAAAGGTCATCGCCAGGGAGGGGCGCGAAGGCTTCTACGCCGGCAAGGTGGCCGAGGACATGGTGGGCGAGCTCAACGCGTTGGGTGGCCTGCACAAGCTTGATGACTTTGCTGCCCAACGCTCCAGCTATGTGGAGCCCATCGGTGTCGCCTACCGCGGCGTGGAGCTGTGGGAGCTGCCGCCCAGCAACCAGGGCATCGTGGCGCTGATGATGCTCAGGATGCTGGAGCGCATCGGCCTGCCGGCCGACCCGCTCTCGACCGAGCGCTACCACCTGCAGCTGGAGGTTGCCCGCCTCGCCTTTGCCATGCGCGACACTTTCGTCGCCGACCCGGACATGGCCGACGTGCCCGTAGAGCGCCTGCTCTCCCACCCTGTCATTGACGACCTCGCCGGGCGCGTGGATGCCAAGCGTCGGCGCGAGGACCTGGGGCCGCCGCCGCAGCCGCCGGGCTCCGATACGGTCTACTTCGCCGTCGTCGACGAGAGCGGCATGGCCGTCTCATTCATCAACTCCCTCTACAGCGAGTTCGGTTCCGGCATCGTCACCCGCAAGACCGGCATCGTGTTGCACAACCGCGGCACGGGTTTCGTCTGCGACCCGGCGCACCGCAACTGCATCGCCCCCGGCAAGCGACCCATGCACACGCTGGTGCCGGCCATGGTGTTCAAGGACGGCCGGCCGCATATGGCGTTCGGAGTGATGGGCGCCCACTTCCAGCCCATGGGCCACGTCTACGTCATGACCAACGTATTCCACTATGGTATGGACCCGCAGGAGGCCATTGACGCCCCCAGAGCGTTCCTCGACGGCGATACGGTGCTCGTCGAGGAGTCCGTTCCAGAGGCGGCGGTCGCCGGGCTGCGGCGGCTCGGCCACCGGGTGGCCAAACGCCGCATGCCCTGGGGTGGCGCCCAGCTGGTGCGCATCGACCACGACAGCGGTGTGCTGACCGGGGCCTCCGACCCGCGCAAGGACGGTCAGGCGCTCGGTTATTGACACCAGTTCGCCGAGGCACGAAGGAGGCTCGCATGAACGGCGAGGACAAGGAGCGCACGGTTCGCGTCCGCATTGCCGGCCGCGTGCAGGGTGTGAGTTACCGCTATTGGACCGAGCAGACGGCGCGCAGCCTGGGCCTCAACGGCTGGGTGCGCAACCGCCGCGACGGCTCCGTCGAGGCGCTGTTCTCAGGCCCGGCCGGGGACGTGGCCGAGATGCTGCAGCGCTGTCATGACGGCCCCTCGGCCGCCGTGGTGTCCAAGGTGGAGGTCATGGAGGAGGGCGGCGATACGCCCGCCAACTTCGAGGTGCTGCCGGTGGAGTAGGTTGGGAGTACGTTGGGAGTAGGTCGGATAAGGCGCAGGGCGACCCAACGGTGGCAGGTGATGCGTCTCACCACGCCGGGCCTTACAAAAGCCGCCGCGCAGCCCGGCGCAGGCCTTGCAGTATGGGGTCGAAGGCCTCCTCGTCTCGGCTTTCCGGGTAGACCATGTAGACCGGCGAGGTGAACGAGCGCGAGCGCGGCGGGATGCGCAGGCGCCGGCGGCTCACGTGATGCTTGACCAGGCGGCGCGGGAAGTAGCCCGAGGACTCGTTGGCAAGGAGGTAGTCGATGCCCATGGAGCCCAGGTCCAGGTTAACGCCGGTGTTGGCGTGCTCAGGATACGCGGCCGCGTGGTCGGCCTGGAAGTCGGGGCCCCAGTCGACGAACACGTAATCGCTCTGGTGGCGCCGACGCCCGGGCGAGCTGGTGACAAGTACGAACTCTTCGTCGAACAGGTGCTCCGTGGTGAACCCGGGCGGCTGCCCCGGCTGGTACATGATCGCAAGGTCGAGCGTGCCTTCCAGCAGTCGCTGCACCATAACCGGTGGTAGGCTTGCGCTGGCCGAGATGGCGATGTCGGGCACGTTGCCGCGCAGCCAAGAGATCCATTTGATTAAAAATCCATCCCACAGCGCGGCAGGCGCGCCTACCGCGAGGTGGTCGCGGTGCTGTCCGGCAAGGCCCACTTCGTGTTGCGCGTGCTGCCACAGGCGCACAAGCGCGAGCGCGTGCTTTTGAAACTGCTCGCCCGCAGCCGTGAGCGCCGCGCCGTTCTTGGAGCGACCGAACAAGGTGCGGCCGAACATGTCCTCGAGGCCCTTGATGCGCGCGCTCACCGTCGATTGCGTGACGTTCATCTTGCGCGCGGCGTCGATGAAGCTTCCGGTCTCTGCGACCATGAGGAAGGTGCGAGCGAGAATGATGTCCATCGAGGTAGCCCTGCGTGCGCTGACAACGCTCGAAAACTATCTATCGAAAATGCCGATAGGCGTCAGCGGAAAAATCCGTTTGTGCACTCGCCAAAAAATTTTCACATTACAGTCACCCGAGACTCGATTCGGGTGACACATCAAACGATAAGGATCAAGTAAGGAACACGACGATGAAGGCGAAGAAGAAAGCCGCGAAGAAGTCCACGAAGAAGACCGCCAAGAAGAAGTCCAAGAAGTGACGGGCGTGTGCATCCTTTGAGTAGGGCGACGATCGTGCGTGCGACACCTGCGATGGCTGTAATCGGGATCGTGCTGGGCGTCACCGCGGCGCATGGCGCGTCCATCAGCAATCGCGACGAGCGCGACTATACGGTGGCGATCATCGAGGGTGAGGCCAGGGCGGAGCGCGCGCTGAAGCCTGCGCAGACCTTGTCCGATGTCTGCCTCAAAGGATGCACAATCCGGGTGAACGGCAGTGAGGCGGACGAGTATCGCCTCACGGGGGGCGATGCCGTTTCGATCGAGGACGGGACCGTCTTCTACGATGCGCCTGCTGAGGCTCCGACGGACCCCGACTCGCCCGCTACGACCGGCAAACTGAAGCGCCGCAAGGGCTAGAGATACCAAGGGTGCCGGTCGCCCCGTTCTGTTTTGCGGCTCGCGTGCATGGGGGGTCGGGTGGGCAGCCTTGCCCACGTCTCGGCTCCCCATGCCGGCCGAGGCGGACCAGCAAAGGCTCCCCTGGCTCAAGGCAGGTGGCCAATGCAGCTGGCTCAAGGCAGCTGGCTCAAGGCAGCTGGCTCAAGGCAGCTGGCTCAAGGCAGCTGATCAAGTCGGATTGATCAAGGCAGATTTCGCTAAAGCGATCTCCCCGGGTGGGGGTTGTTCGCGGCTGCGCCGCTTGCCGTCATCGTATCGGCCAGCGTTACGCCGAAACGGCGCTCGAAGGCCGTGCGCAGGGCCCGATCCACCTCGCCGAGACCCACATTGCGGCCGAGCGCCGCGAGCGAGGTGACGCCGGCGTCGCTGATGCCGCACGGCACGATGCCGGCGAAGTGGCGGAGCTCTGGCGCCACGTTGAGGGCAATCCCGTGCGAGCTGACCCAGCGCGAGAGCCGCACGCCAATGGCGGCGATCTTCTCGCGCGGCCCCGCCGCGCCTGCGCCGTCCTCCGCTTCACGGCTCACCCAAACACCGATGCGGCCCGGCCAGCGCTCGCCGCGCACGCCCAGGAGCGCAAGAGCGTCGATGATCCAGGCTTCCAGTGCGGCCACGTAGGCGCGCACGTCGCCGAAGCGGCGCTTCACGTCGAGCATGACGTAGGCCACCCGTTGGCCGGGGCCGTGGTAGGTGTAGTGCCCGCCACGGCCGGCGCGGTAGGCCGGCAGGCGCGCCGGTGCGACGAGGTCCTCTGGGCGCGCGCTAGTGCCGGCGGTGTAAAGCGGCGGATGCTCCAGGAGCCAGACCGCCTCCGGCGCGGTGCCGGCAGCGATGGCGGCGACGCGCTCGGCCATGAAGGCGCACGCCTCCTCGTACGCCACGGGCCGATCGGCCACCAGCCACACGATGGGTGGAGCGGCAGCCGGTGCCACGGTCGCTGTCGCCGTTGGGGGCTGATCCAGCACGGATGATTGGCGCGGGTGTGCCATCGGGCAAAGATGGCGCTTCGCCGTCGTTTTGACCAGGGTGGGCCCGACCGACCGGCGGGGGTACTCAGCGAGGAGGGGCGGCTTGAGACTCGATCCCCTGTAAGCCCACCCATCATCGTGGGCCGTGGCGTTGCTGGTCACAGCCCCCGCTTGTTTGCGCCGCCGTGGTTTGCTAGAGAGCGGGACACGACGGATGCGGTCGTGGCGGAATTGGTAGACGCACTAGCTTGAGGGGTTAGCGCCGCAAGGCGTGGAGGTTCGAGTCCTCTCGACCGCACCATCCCAGGACATCCTCGGCTTTCCGGATTTTCCCCCGGTCCGGGGACAGGCAACCGTCGCCCTGCCCCGGGTCGCCGGCGCCGTTTCCCGGGAGCGGAACTCTTGGGGAGCCTCCAGCGATGCTCTGAGCCTCGCCTGGCGCTACTTGAACTCCACCTTGAGGACCTCGAAGCTGCGCGCGCTCTTGGGCGTCGTCACCTCGGCGTTGTCGCCCTTGGACTTGCCGATCAGCGCGCGGGCGATGGGGGAATTGATGGAGATCTTGCCGGCCTTGAGATCTGCCTCGTCCTCGCCGACGATCTTGTACTTCACCTTCTCGCCGGAATCCTCATCCTCCAGCGTCACGGTGGCGCCGAATTTCACAGTCGTGCCCGACAGCTTGGACGGATCGATGATCTCGGCACGCGCAAGCTTGTCCTCCAGCTCGGCGACCCTGGCCTCGTTCAGGCCCTGCGCCTCCTTGGCGGCATGGTATTCGGCGTTCTCCGACAGGTCGCCGTGATCGCGCGCCTCCGCGATCTGCTGAATGATGCGCGGGCGCTCCTCGACCTTGAGACGGTGCAGCTCTGCTTCGAGCTTACGATAACCCTCGATGGTCATCGGCACCTTTTCCATGATGGTCACTCGCGTATGCTCCGGGTGGTTCGCTTGTGCTCCGGGGTGGTTTTTCCCAAAACGGCGCGCAGATCTTATCAGTGTCACTCAAAATTTCGGCTTTGGCCAGTCCTTAGGCAAGGGCTGGGGGCAAGGGCTGGGGGCAACGCCTTCAGGAAGCCCGGTTTATGTAGGACTGAAGGGGGGCGACGTTCAGGGTGCCCGCGGCGAGCGCCTTGACGGCATGCGTCGCGGCGAGCGCTCCGGCCAATGTGGTGTAGTAGGGGATATGATGCAATAGGGCTGTGCGCCGAATATCTTTGGAATCGGCTAACGCCTTAGCGCCCTCGGTGGTGTTGAAAACCAGGCTCACCTCGCCGTTCTTCATGAAGTCGACGATGTGGGGCCGACCTTCCAGGACCTTGTTGACCTGCTCGCAGGGGATGCCGTGGGCGTCCAGCGCCCGCTTGGTGCCGCGTGTGGCGATGATGCGGAAGCCCATGTGCGCCAGCTCCCGGATCGGCGCCACCACGCCGGCCTTGTCGGCGTCCCGTACCGAGACGAATACCGTACCGTTAAGGGGCAGCACGTTGCCGGCCCCGATCTGGCTCTTGGCGAAGGCCAGCGCATAATCGCGGTCGATACCCATTACCTCGCCGGTGGAGCGCATTTCTGGACCCAGTACGGTATCGACGCCGGGGAAGCGGGCAAAGGGGAACACGGCCTCCTTTACTGCTACATGGCTGAGCTTGACCGGCTTTAGGCCGAATGCCTTGAGCGGCTCCCCGTACATGACGCGGGCGGCGATGCCGGCAACGGGCTTGCCGATCACCTTGGCCACGAACGGCACGGTGCGGGAGGCGCGCGGGTTCACCTCCAGCACGTAGACCTGCCCGTCCTTGACCGCGTACTGGACGTTCATGAGACCGACGACGTTGAGGGCCAGCGCCAAATCGCGGGTCTCGCGCTCGATCTGGGCGATGACCTCGGGCGCCAGCGAGTGCGTGGGCAGCGAGCAGGCACTGTCGCCGGAGTGGATGCCGGCCTCCTCGATGTGCTCCATGATTCCGGCAATGAAGGTGTCCTTGCCATCGCACAGGCAGTCCACGTCCACCTCAACGGCGTCGCTCAGGTAGCGGTCGATGAGGAGGGGGCGGTCCTGCGAAACCACCAGCTCCGATGGGCGGTTGAGGATGGCCGCCAGCCTGGTGAGATAGCGGTCGAGGTCCCCAGGCTCGGGCAGAATCTCCATGCCGCGTCCGCCCAGCACGTAGGAGGGGCGGATTAGGAGGGGATAGCCCAGCGCGCGGGCGGTCTCGCGCGCCTCGGCGAACGAGCGGGCGATGCCGCTGTCGGGCTGCTTGATGCCGAGCCGCGTGAGGAGCGCCTTGAAGCGGTCGCGGTCCTCGGCCAGATCGATGGCCTCCGGAGACGTGCCCAGAATCGGCACGCCGGCCGCCTCGAGGGGCTTGGCCAGCTTGAGCGGGGTCTGCCCGCCGAACTGGACGACCACGCCCTTGAGCCGCCCCTTGGATTGCTCAACGGCAAGGATCTCCAGCACGTCCTCGGCCGTCAGGGGCTCGAAATAGAGGCGGTCGGAGGTGTCGTAGTCGGTCGAGACCGTCTCCGGGTTGCAGTTGATCATGATGGTCTCGACGCCGGCGTCGCTGAGCGAAAAGCAGGCGTGGCAGCAGCAGTAGTCGAACTCGATGCCCTGGCCGATGCGGTTCGGCCCGCCGCCAAGGATGACGGCCTTGTCCCGGTCCGAGGCAGCTGCCTCGCAGGCCGGCGGACCGTCAAGGCCGCTCTCGTAGGTCGAGTACATATAGGCGGTCGGCGAGGCGAACTCCGCCGCGCAGGTGTCGATGCGCTTGTAGACCGGGCGCACGCCAAGGGCATGGCGCTGCGCGCGTACATCCTCTTCGGTGCGGCCCGCAAGCCTTGCCAGGCGGGCATCGGAGAAGCCCATGGACTTCAGGGAGCGCAGCGGCGCTCCTGTCTCTGGCAGGCCGTGCGCGCGCACCCGCGCCTCAGTATCGACCATCTCCTGGATGCGCTCCAGGAACCAGCGGTCGATGCGGCAGGAGGCGTAGATCTCCTCGTGGTCCACGCCCAGTCGCATGGCCTGGGCGACCTTGAGGAGCCGGTCGGGCGTCGGCACGCCAAGCGCGGCGCGCACGATGTTCTTGTCGTCGCCGGCGCCGAGCCCCTCGAAGGCGATGTCGTCGAGGCCCGTATGCCCGGTCTCCAGGCTGCGCAGAGCCTTCTGCAGGCTCTCGGCGAAGGTGCGGCCGATGGCCATGGCCTCGCCCACCGACTTCATGGAGGTGGTGAGCAGGGGCTCAGCGCCGGGGAACTTCTCGAAGGCAAAGCGCGGGATCTTGGTGACGACGTAGTCGATGGTGGGCTCGAACGAGGCCGGCGTGGCCCCGCCGGTGATGTCGTTCTGGATCTCGTCCAGGGTGTAGCCGACGGCCAGCTTGGCCGCGACCTTGGCGATGGGGAAGCCGGTGGCCTTGGAGGCCAGCGCCGAGGAGCGCGACACGCGCGGGTTCATCTCGATGACGACCAGGCGGCCATCGTCGGGATTAACCGCAAACTGCACGTTGGAGCCGCCGGTCTCCACTCCGATCTCGCGCAGCACCGCGATCGAGGCGTTGCGCATGATCTGGTATTCCTTGTCCGTGAGCGTCAGCGCCGGCGCCACCGTGATGCTGTCGCCGGTGTGTACGCCCATCGGATCGACGTTCTCGATGGAGCAGACGATGATGCAGTTGTCCGCCTTGTCGCGGATGACCTCCATCTCGAACTCCTTCCAGCCGAGCACGCTCTCCTCGATCAGCACTTGGCGGGCCATGGAGGCGTCGAGTCCGCCCTCCACGATGTCGATGAACTCCTTACGATTGTAGGCGACGCCGCCGCCGGTGCCGCCGAGCGTGAAGGAGGGGCGGATGATGGCAGGCAGGCCTACGTACTCCAGCGCCGCCATCGCTTCCTCGCGGTCGTGCGCAAGGCGCGACTTGGGGGTGGCGAGGCCGATTCGGGTCATGGCCTCTCGGAACAGCTCGCGGTCCTCCGCCTTGGCGATGGCGTCGGCCTTGGCACCGATCATCTCCACGCCGGAGCGGCCGAGCACGCCCGACTTGGAGAGCGCGAGCGCGGTGTTGAGGGCCGTCTGCCCGCCCATGGTGGGCAAGACGGCGTCGGGTCGCTCCTTGTCGATGATCTTGGCGACGATGTCGGGCGTGATCGGCTCAACGTAGGTGGCATCGGCCAACTCCGGATCGGTCATGATCGTGGCCGGGTTGGAGTTGATGAGGACGATGCGGTAGCCCTCCTCCTTCAGCGCCTTGCAGGCCTGGGTGCCGGAATAGTCGAACTCGCAGGCCTGCCCGATGACGATAGGGCCGGCTCCGATGATGAGGATGGATTGAATATCTCTACGTTTGGGCATGACGCCGCTTCTTATTGCAGCGCAACGCCAAATGCCAGAGTCCGCGACGAAACGACGGTCAACCGGTCGTCCGACCCGTCAGCCCGGAAGCGGTGCCCGCCGGCCTGGGGCTGTCCGGGACCTCCCCGGATCAGTCCCCCCCTTTTATCCCCGTTGGGAACTGTCCCCGTTGGGAATCGCTGCGCGCCGATGGCTCGCATCGCCCCTAAGCAATCCCAGGCGGCCCAGGCCCGCCCTGGCCGGCCAAGGCCGGAATGGCGGGCAAGCCTAGCCCTTCTTCTTGAGGAAACTCTGGCAGGGATCGTCGCGTTCCGCCCGGGGCGTGAAGATGACGACATCCACCGCCGGGTCCCCCTCGGGATCGCGCGGCACATAGGTGTCGGGGTCGGTCTTGTCCGCCTCGACCTCCAGCAGCATGATGCTTGCCACTTTCGCCTGCGGCGCGCGCTCGCGGATATGCCAAGGCACGCCGCGGTCGCTGCGCACATGGCCGTTGCCCGCGATCAGGATGGCAGACCCGTGACGCTCCGCCGCCGCCAGCACGGCATCGGCGAGGCGTGCATCGTGGTAGCGTTGGGCGGCCACCATGCCGTCGGCCGCCTGCGGCGGTAAAGCGCCGCAATGGCTCTCGGCCAGCTCCTTGCCGAGGGCCGCGCGCAAGGGCTCCGGCAGTTCCCTGTCGAGGCGCAGGCGGGTGCGTTCCTCGGGCGGGAGCAGGCCCATGTCACCCTTGGCCACGCTGCGCAAGGCGTCCCGCGGCGGGTCGCCAGCATAGATGGGCAACTTGGCAGCGATCGCCGCCACGAACAGCGGCTTATAGATTTGGGCCGGCGGCCAGCCGCTCTTATCCCAGTTAAGGAGCCTCAGGAGCTCGTCGGCCGTGGCCGTGGGGTCGCCGGCCTGAACCTGGGCGTTGAACGTGTCGAGCGTGTCCTGCCGCTCGGCGCGGATCTGCTCGAACACGATGGCGGGGTGCCAGTCCGGATGCATCTTCGCCGTGTTGGCGATCAGCCAGGCCCGCACCTGGTGGTGGTCCGCGTTGTCGTGCACCTCGCCGAGCAGGACAACGTAGGGCCGCTGCTCGGGGTCCTTGCGCAGGGCCGGGCCCTGATGGCCAGGGGGGTAGCGCCCGTGCCCGGGACCGCCGACGAGCGGGGTGACGGCATAGTAATCGCCGGCCAAGGGGTGGCCTTTGCGTGCCGATTCGGCCCAGTCGCCCCAATTGGGCTCGAGCGCCACAGCGGTGGTCGCGCTGAGGCCCACCAGGGCGAGCGCGAGCCAGCAGGCGATGCGAGAATTCATGATGGTCCCCCAAGGTCCCCGGCTCGTTGCAAAATACACCCTGGCGGCTCAGTGTAGGCAGGCTTTCACTTCGGCACGAACGAATGTCCTCCGCGATCGTTGCGCGGATCGCACAGCAGTGGGGCTCAGACCCCTTGCTTCGGACCTGAGCACAAAGCCGCAGTGGCTGCGAGGGGTCTGACCCGCTTTTGCGCCTATTCAATAACCGGCGGGCTCGGGATCGCGCCGAGCGCGATGGGGGCCTCCCGGGAAGCCGCGACGATCTTGCGGAACAGGGGGCCGGCCTCGGCGTTGAGCCGCGTCATCAGCCGGCCGGCATCGCCGGGTGAGCGCAGCGTGTCCATGAAGGTCACGGCGAGGACGCCGCGGGCGCGCACGGCCTTCGGCAGCGCAAGCCAAGCCTGTTGTTCGGTCGCCTTCCACGCCTGCATCGCCGGCGTGCACCAGATCACGGCGTCGGCGCTGCGGCAGGCGCGCAACGTGCGCACCGCCAGCACGTCGTCAGCGAGATCGAGGCCGGGCGTGTCGACCGCGCGCAGCGTGCGCAGCGTGTCGAGCGGCA
>JAFMSC010000439.1 GCA_017353825.1 Hyphomicrobiaceae bacterium
CGCATTGCGCCGACGGCAGGCCGACCACCCCGCGCCACCGCTCGCCTCGCTGAGCCGGGGCACCGGCCTCAGGATCTTCGCCGCGTTCCCGGTGGTACGCGGGGATCGCCTCATCGGCATTGTCTACCTGTCGCGCACGCCCAACAACATCTTGCGCCACATGTACGCCACCCGCGACCGCTTCATCCTCGCGGGGCTCACCATTCTCGGCCTGACGCTGCTGCTCGGCTGGGTGACGACGCGCACGCTGGTGCGACCCATCAACCGGCTGGCCGCGCAGGCGGCCGAGCTGGGGCGCGGCAGCCGCCGGGCGCTGACACCGCTCGACCACTACGGCACCCACGAGCTTGCGGCGCTGGGCATGAGCTTCCTCGACATGGCCAAGGCGCTCGACGGGCGCTCGCAGTACATCCGCGACTTCGCGACCCACGTGTCGCACGAGCTGAAGGGACCGCTCACAGCCATCCGCGGCTCGGCGGAGCTGCTGCAGGAGCACATGGCCGACATGAGCGAGGCCGACCGCAACCGGTTCCTCGCCAACATCGTCGCGGATGCGGACCGGCTGCGCCTCCTGGTGAGCCGCCTGATCGAGCTGGCGCAAGCCGAGAACGTGCCCCGCGCCGAGGACGCCATCGACATTGCCGCCGCCGTCGATCGGCTGGCGCTGCGCCACGGCGCCCACGGGTTCGCCATCGTGCGCACGGGCGCCTCGCGGCTTGAGACCTGCATTGCCGCGGAGAGCTTCGAGATCGTGGCGACCAACCTCATCCAGAACGCCAGGCAAGCCGAGGCGACGGCAGTCGAGGTGCACCTTGAGGACACCGGGACCGCCGGCAGGATCGCATTCAAGGACAATGGCCGCGGCGTCGCCGAGGACAACCGCGCCCGCATCTTCCAGCCCTTCTTCACCACCCGCCGCGAGCAAGGCGGCACCGGACTGGGCTTGCGCATCGCGCGCTCGCTAGTCGAGGCCCAGCGGGGCACGATCGAGCTGGTGCCCAGCCCACGGGGGGCCACCTTCGTGCTGACGCTGTCCAAGCCGCCGGCGAGCCGCTGAAGGCGCTGGTCCTTCGGGCACGCCGTCCATCGAGCGCGCAGCGATCGGGCTCGGATCGCGACGCTGCCCTTAGCGTGATCCGCATTTGCCCCACAGAATGGGACGCCAGCCCTACCTCCGCCCGGCACCGGGCGGAACGCCGCAAGGACTCGATGTGGAACCGGCGAGGACGCGCGAACCCTTCCTGCATTCGGCCTTCGAAGCCAGCAAGCACGTCGCGGTCACGATGCCGCTCGAACCTTCTTGACGATCTCGCGCACGGTCTGCTCCGAGCGAAGGGCGGAGGCCTGCGAGACGACAGCATCTCGTGCGTCCGAGATCGGCAGCGACTTGAGTTTCACCATGTTGTCGTCGAGCTTCTTCCTCCACGAGGCGACGCTCGGAGCGGTCCACCAGAACCGCAGAACCTCGGCTCCTTCCGGAACGGCGTGCCACAGGTCCGCTTGGGCCTTGATGACATCGCCGGCCCACTCCGGCTCGGCCATACCCGTCCCGTGCCAGGCGTCGAGGCGCTTCCAGCGCTCGCCGAGGAGCATGGGGGCGACGTAGCGGTTGGCCGCAAAGCCAAAGAGCAGCGGCTCTGCCACGTCGGCCGAGGAACCGAACGCTCGCAGACGTGCGAGAGCCAAGCCGAACGCGCAGCCGGGCTCCTCTCCCAGGCACTTCTCGAAGGATTCCATGGCGCCCTGGGTGTCGCCGACCCGCAGCTGCTCGGGTCCGACCAGGTAGCGCACGCCCTGGTTGTCGTTTGGGTTGAGGGTGAGCATGCGCTGGTGGATGGCGAGCGCCTCCGCCCACTTGTGCTGCTCGGCGAGGGCCAGGGCGAGGTTGCCGAGGGCGCGGAGGTAGGGACGGTTCTCGAGGATGATCCACGGTACCTTTGATCCATCACGCTCGATGCGCTGCTCGCCGCCATCGGCGGCGGCACGGAAGTGTTGCTCAGCGACCTTCAGCTTGCGCGCGTCGAGGCTGGCGATGCCGATGTGGTTGTGCGCGTCCGCGTGCTGCGGGTCGAGATCGAGCGCGCGTCGGAAGCACTTGAGCGCCGTGCGACGATCGCCCTCCCACCAGAACTCCATGCCATCGTCGAAGACGAGGTCGGCGGCCTCGAACGATGCGGCTGCGGTCGGGACCATGGGGGCCTCCTTGGGCGATGGGGCTGGGTGATGACGGTTTGGTGCGATCAGACGCGCGACCGAATCGCGCAATGCGAGCAAGGAAGGCCGGACGCGCTCGACGAGCTCTGCATCGCCGGCCTTCGCCAGCGACAGCGGGGCCAGCTCCACGACCAGCTCCGACGCGAGACGCTTGATCTTCTGGTTGCGGCGGTGCGTGGCTCCAGCGGGAGTGGAGGTCCAGGTCGTCAGCTCCGCACGAAGCCGCTCGCGGATCGCGGGCCAGTCAAAGTCAACCTCGCGCTCTCGCCAGGCGAGCGACTGGGTCCACGTCTTCCACGCCGCCGAAGCGAGTACCTGCGCGATGTCAGCGGGCGAGGTGAAGCGGTGCAATTCGCGCTGGCGCACCCGACCTGAGCCGGGAGCCCGCTCGTTGTGGACGAGGAGCACCTGGCCGCGCTTTCGCCGCACGAAGCTCATGTGTCGGAGTGCCCCGATATCACGAAGCTAACGTAGTGCCCATATGTGTATAACGGGCACTACGTCGTCGTCAAGGGGTTGAGTGCCGCGCGGAAGGAGAGCTTCTTGCCCTCAAGGTTGGGACAGATTTCCAGCGGGGTGTCGCGGTAGACATCGAGGATCACGAGCTTTTGCTTCGCCCGGCTACAAAGAAACGACACCGGGTCAGGGGCGACAAGAGGCTGGAGCTCGACGGCGTAGCCGAGGGCGGTGAGGCGCTTGAGAAGTCGGCTGACCTGGGCATTCTTGGAGCGGGGCTCAAGGTGCTGCGGACCGAGGTCGCGGTAGGGCGAGCCGGTTTTGAACATGTGGTAGGCCGCCGTGAGGGTCGCGGCGGCCACCGCAATGATCGCCTTCTTGGGGCCGCGGCGCCCTCGAAGGCGATGGTAGAGCGCGCTCAGATAGCGGCCCTTCATGCGCGTGGCGGCCCAGGCGCACTGGATGAGTGTCACCTTGAGCCAGCGGGAGCCTTTCTTGATGCTGCTGGAGCGGCGCTTGCCGGCGCTCTCGTCGTTCCTTGGGCGCAGGCAGGACCACGACAGCAAGGTGCCGATCGGTGGCAAACCGCGCCCCATGTCAAGCCCGATCTCGGAGACGATGACCTCGGCGGCGAGCACGTCGACACCGTCAATCGTGTCGAACAACTTCACCGCGTCCCGAAAAGGGCCTATGGGGGACGCGGCGAGGCAATCGCACCGATCGGCGGACTGTCAATGGATCGGTGGCATCCATCGGCGCGCATGTAACCACCGATGGAGCCCCCGATGCGCAAGCCGAAGCAGCGCAGGCCGCATAACGACCTGAGCCGATCCCTTACACCGCTGAACCTTAATCAC
>JAFMSC010000112.1 GCA_017353825.1 Hyphomicrobiaceae bacterium
GGTCGAGACGATGACAGGGTTGCGTCAATCCCTGTTGCACCGCGCAATAGCGCTGCTCGCACCGTTCGCCGTGCTCGTCAATCCCACTGCATTGGCGCGTGGCGAGGAACAACTCAGCGTCCCCAATCCCCATTGGGGCGCCTTCTTCTCGGGCAAGGACCAGCGCGTTGCGATCGAGCCGACGGCCTGGCCCTGGCAAGCCATCGGACGCGTCAACGTCGCCGACCGCCTGGTGCGCCGGCACTGCACGGGCACGCTCGTTGGGGCGCGGCTCGTGTTGACGGCAGGCCACTGCCTCTACGACCACCGCGTAGGCGGTTGGGCCGCACCCGACCGCGTGCACTTCGTCGCCGGACAGGCGCGCGACACTTGGGCGGGCCATTCCACCGCCACGGAGATCATCGTCCCGCGCGATCTCGATATCGCCAACGGTACCGATCCGGCCCTTGGGACCATCCGCGGCGAGCTTATGACCCATGACTGGGCGCTGATCGTTCTGCAAACCGCCCTGCCCATCAAGCCCGTCCCAGTGAAGGCGATCCCGCCTCGCGCCTTCGCCCAGGAGGTCGCGGCCGGCGAGCTGGCGCGCGCAGGCTACGGGTCGGACCGGCCGTACCTGCTGTCGGTGCATCGGGGCTGCGCGGCGGCGCTGTCCGACCGCTGGCCCGGTGCCATGATGAACCGCTGCGACCAGACGCCTGGCGACGCGGGCTCGCCCCTGCTGCTGCTAGAGGGCACGCAGGTGGCGTTCGTGGTCGGCCTCAGCGCCGCTCCTGCGTACGAAAAGCGTGCCGAGGCCGATTACGTCGCCCTTGCCGCGTTCGGACCCTCGGCCACGTCCTTTGCCGATGCGGTGGTGCGTGCCCTTCAGCACTGAGGGACCCAGGTGCATGGCGCCGCCTGGCGGCGCCTCAACCCCATCTAGTTCCGGGAAAGGCACCGGCCTTGAGCATGGCCGCCGCAAGGCCTGGGTTACAACAACGAGCCGCCATCGCAGACATGCCATCCGGCCCGGGCTTCCCCGAAAACGCGTTGTTTACCTCGGCACAGCCTGATAGGCCCTCCCATCCGCGTCTATCCAGGGGACGACGACGATGCCTGACCGGCCACCCACCGCCCTGGGCACTCAGGACTCCATGGTCATCGCCAAAGTCTCCACCCTCACCGCCACAGCCATCGCGGTGGCCGATATGATTGGCATCGGCGTGTTCACCAGCCTCGGATTCCAGGTGCGCGGCCTGCCCTCGGCATTCTCGCTGCTGATGCTGTGGGTGGTGGGCGGCATCACCGCGTTGTGCGGGGCGCATTCCTATGCCGAGCTGGCGGCGGCGTTGCCGCGCTCGGGCGGCGAGTACAATTTTCTCTCGCGCATCTATCACCCAGCCGTGGGCTTCCTGGCCGGCTGGATCTCGGCGACGGTCGGGTTTGCAGCGCCCATCGCGTTGGCGGCGATGACCTTCGGCACCTACTTCGAGGGCGCCGTTCCGGGATCTCCGCCCCTGCTGCTCGGACTGGCGCTCGCCTGGATCGTGTCGCTCGTACACCTCGCCGGTGTCAGGCAGGGCAGCCTGCTCCAGAATGTGTCCACGGGCATCAAAGTCGTGCTGATCGCCGGCCTCATCGTCATCGGCTTCGCCGTGGGCACGCCGCAGCCGATCTCCTTGGCTCCGTCGGCGCAGGACTTGGGCTATATCTTGAGCGCGCCGTTCGCCATCAGTCTGGTCTTCGTCATGTACTCCTACTCCGGCTGGAACGCGGCCACCTACATCATCAACGAGGTGCGCGATCCCGAGCGGAGCCTGCCACGCTCGCTGTTGGCCGCCACGCTTATCGTGCTGACGCTCTACGTCGCCCTCAACGCCGTCTTCCTGTACACCACGCCTATGGAGAAGATGGCGGGCCAGATCAACGTCGCGCAGATCGCCGGAACGGAGATCTTCGGCGCCACCGGCGGTCGACTCGTGGCGGGGTTAATCTGCATCGGGCTCATCTCCGCCGTGAGCGCCATGACCTGGATCGGACCACGCGTCACCATGGTGATTGGCGAAGACATGCCTGGCTTGCGCTTTTTTGCGCGCACCACGAAGGCCGGCGTTCCGGCGGCGGCCACCCTCTTCCAGCTGGCGGTGGTGACCTTACTGCTCTTTACCCAGAGCTTCGAGGCGGTCGTAGACTACGTCCAGTTCGGTCTGACGGTCTCAACCTTCCTGGCCGTGCTCGGCGTCATCGTCCTGCGTATCACGCGGCCCGAGCTGCAACGCCCCTACCGGGTCTGGGGCTATCCGCTGACGCCGATCCTGTTCCTCTGCGTCACCGGGTTCATGATGTTCTACATGGTCACGCAGAGGCCGATGCAGTCGCTCGCCAGCGTCCTTACGATGCTTGCGGGCCTCATCGTTTTTGCTCTCTCGCGCCGCCCGACGGCACCCGCCACGCGGTAGGGCGCGATCGAGTGTTCGGCCCCGATTGCACCGATTTTGCGGCCCTTAGACTAAACGAGTCTAAACTACGGTCTAGACTGCGCGAGCAGGGGCGCAATTGCGCTCGTTATTGCAACCTATTCTCGAGGCCACACGCTCTTTTCTCTTGTCCCGTTCCGCCGACACCAAGAATGCAAATGTCTAATGTAAACGCTTGCTCAGGACATGGCTCAACAAGTGCTTCTCGTCCAGGAGCCGCCAGACACGGGATCCGCTCTTTCCCGAACCTCGGTTGACGTAAACCAATATCGGCTGCAAATTTGCAGGGTTGAGTCCGAGGTGAGCCAAACACCCGTTCTTCATTTCCAGGCTCGCCAGGGTCGCCGTTTTCGTCCAATCGCAGCGTGGTGTTGCCACGGTCACGCTTCGCTTCGTGGCTCTCGCACGACGCCCGCTACCGGTGCCGTCTACAAGACCCGGAGCTTTGACGATTTCCATGTCACGCGCAGAGCCACCGCTTGCCAGGTGACCGACCGTGTTTATGCGTTTGCTATCGGTATTGCCCCGCCCCTTGCCAAAGGCCAGGATTTGTCGCCGCTCTTCCCTCCGGGACGTCCCTGCCGGAATAGACGGCATGTTGCCGTGAAATACCACGAAGTAGGCACCTTCACCCGAGCCGTGCAGGCCCAGGATGAGACCCTCGACAGCACTCGGCTGGCCGTCCGGCAAGTCCGGCGGGTGGTCCGGCCCGGTGAACGCAACGACGGTAATGTAGAGGCTGCCGCCCCGACGCCTGACCCGGAACTCGATGGAACCGATGGATAGCTCAAGGGAGATGGGTCGCGTGGTGATGCGATGGCCGTCGAGCACATAGAGTGCGACTGCGAGGCCGACCCGGCTCGCGGCGTCCTGGAAGGCGTCGTGCCAGGAGACCGGCCAGGACCATGAGCCGGCGATCAGGTCCCGAGACGGCCAGACGTAAATGAACTGCACGGGGGCGCCGGCCCCCTTTGGATCCACAGCGAACGCCATACCCGCACCCTTCCCGCACGAGACCTGGATGAGGTCCCAATCGACATCGTCGGTTAGTTGACCGGTGTGGCCGATTTGCGACGGACCTGCAGGAGGGACCCGAGAACCTCGGAGCGCCAACGCACTTCAAGTGGAGCGCTCGAACCCCGCCAGCCAAGTCTGCTAGGCTGCCTCGTTGCGTCTGTCAGGAGAAGGTCCATGCTGCGCCAGTCGTTGATCGAGTACGGCAAGCCGTTGCAGGCGACAGAGGCCGAGACGCCCAGCCCCGAGGGCACCGAGGTGCTCCTGCGCGTCTCGCATTGTGGCGTGTGCCACTCGGATCTGCACCTGCAGGACGGCTATTTCTCGCTAGGCGGCGAGCAGACGCTCGATGTGCGCGGCCTCAGGGCGCTGCCGTTCACCTTCGGGCACGAGATCGCCGGCACCGTGGAGGCGACTGGCCCCGAAGCCCAGAGCGTCGCTATCGGCAAGCGCTGCGCCGCCTATCCGTGGATCGGGTGCGGGGCCTGCTCCGTCTGCGCCCGCGGCGATGAGCATTTGTGCAATCAGCCGCGCGCGCTCGGCATCACTGTCGACGGTGGCTACGCGTCCCACGTGCTGGTGCCGCATCCGCGATACCTCTTGGACGCGGAGGGGATCGCGCCGGAAATCGCCGGGCCGCTTATGTGCTCAGGTCTCACCGGCTACAGTGCCATCAAGAAGGCGCTCATGTATCTCCGCTCCGGGCCGCTCCTGATCGTCGGCTTGGGCGGTGTCGGCATGATGGGCCTGCAGTTTGCTCGCGCCCTCACGGACGCTCCAATCCTGGCGGCGGACATCGATCCAGCCAAGCGGGATGCTGCCCTAAAGCTCGGCGCCAAGGAGGCCTTCGATGCGGCCGATCCCGGGGCACGCAAGGCGATCACCAGGGCGACCGGTGGCGGGGTCGGTGCGGCCGTGGACTTCGCCGGCTCCGACAGATCGCTGCAGTTCGCCCAGTCGGTCGTGGCCAAGGGCGGTGCGGCGATCGTGGTGGGCTTGTTCGGCGGCAGCTTCGCTCTACCTGTGCCGATGTTCCCCTTGCGTGCGCTCGCCATCATGGGCAGCTATGTGGGCTCGCCCGCGGAGGCGCGCGAGATGATGGAACTGGTCAGGGGAGGAAAGATCGCGCCGATCCCCGTCGAGACCCGGCCGCTGGATGCGACCAGCCGCTCGCTCGATGATTTGCGCGCCGGCAAGGTGGTGGGCCGGCTCGTCATAACGCCGTGAGACCCGAGGGATTGGGGCTTGGGGACTTGGCAGCTCGGCATCATGTCAAGTCGGCCATCAACGGACCCGCACACGATCGATACTGGATCGTCGCCCGTGACAAACCCGGTCTTCTTGTTGCGGTGATGCGCACGCTGGCGGGAGACGCTCACATATCGTTTGAGGGCAACCTGCCAATTGCGTGTTTCCTCCGACGCTTGGCCCACAGCCACGCGAAACTCCGACCTTGCGGCGATGCACGCTCGTGCCGCAACTCGCCTTCGTGTGTTTGCCTCTCGAGGCACATCACCATTCAGCCAATTCTAGACATTGTTATGCCGGATCGTCGCTGCCCTGGACGACATTATCCATATCCAGATAGAAAAGCATGGCCCTGCAGTTCGGCGCGTATGACCGTTTTGATCCGGAGTGCATCGTGTGCTTCCTTGGCGTGAGTAGGGAGCTTCTCAACGCGCTTCAAAGCAAGGGCGTCTTTCGGTCATGGACGGTGCCGCACCAAGGAGCGCGGCGCTGACATGGGTAGTTTGCACGGGCGCGGAGCCGACCCTTGGCACGGCGGCTCATCTTTGTGATGGGCTCACGTTAGCCAAAGCGAGAAGAAGGCAATGGGCCGGCAGCCACGCCAAGGGGCATTGAGCGATGAACATCACGATCATGGGATCCGGCGGCGTCGGTGGCTATTTCGGAGCGCGCCTGTTAGCCGCCGGCAACGACGTGACGTTCGTGGCACGCGGAGCCCACCTTGATGCCATGCGGCGCAACGGCCTGCGGCTCGACAGCGAGCTCGGGAGCCTCGATCTCGACTCGGTCAAGGTTGCCGCGGATGCACGCGAGATCGATTCGGCCGATGTCGTCATCTTCACAGTGAAGATGCGCGACACCGAAAGCGCGGCCGAATCGCTGCGGGATCTGGCGGCCAAGGGTGCCACGATCTTCACGTTCCAGAACGGCGTGGAGAGCGGCGCGCGCATCTGTGCGATCGTCGGGCCCGACAAGGTGGTGGAGGGTGCCGCGCGCATCGCCACGCACATTGCAGAACCGGGGGTCATCAAGCAGATCGGCAATTTTGCGGTGCTGGAATTCGGCGAGGCCGACGGTCGCGCCAGCGCGCGCGTGAGCGCCTTTCACGCGGCCTGCGCTGGGGCCGGCATCGCCGCCAAGGTGTCGAGCAACATCGCCCGCACCATCTGGGGCAAGTTCGCCATGCTGGCGCCGCTGTCCGGCCTGACGGCGCTGACGCGCGGTCCCATCGGTCCGGTGCGCTCCAACCCGAAGTCGCGCGCCCTGCTGGAGGCGGCCGTAGCGGAAGCCGTGGCGCTCGGGATGGCGCTCAAGACGGGGCTCGAGCCCGAGGATGCCGGGCACACCATGAAGGTCATTGACGCGCTGCCGGCCGACATGACGGCGTCGATGTGTCACGATCTGCTGGCTGGCAAGCCCATCGAAGTGGAAGGCCTGTCGGGGGCGGTGGCGCGGCTCGCCGAGGCACACGGCATACCTGCACCAACGCATGCCTTCATCGCCGCCGCGCTGGCGCCGTTCGTTGACGGCAAGCCGCGGGGTTGATGCACGCCTCTTCCCCAAGCCAAGCGCAGCTGTCTGCGGCGCGTGCCCGCGGGTCGAGGCTGAGCCTCGCGAGGTCCCGTTTCGCAGCGCCGCTCGCGTGCCACTCGCGTCACCCAAGGGAAGCCCCAGGGGAAGCCCAGGGGGCCCCGCACGGGAAGCCCAGGGGAATGAAGGGTGCGCCCGCTACTTGCTCGCCTTTTCCTTACCGGCGGGCGGCGGTTGAGCGGCCACGGCCTGCGTCGTGGGGCAGTGGCGCTCGATGTAGCGATTGATGCTTTTGATCATCTGGTGATGGAAAAGGCCGAAGGTGTCGGCGAGCTGAGCGGCCAATTGCAGCGTGTACGTGATCGAGGAAGGGCCGTCGATGCTCTTGAGGTTGATCCAGATCTGCTCCGCGCGCCCGTTGCGGAACACGATCTTGGGTGCGACCACCGCCGTCACCTTCTCCAGCTTGCCGTCCTGCTCCACGACGCAATGGGCGGTGTGGGGCGGGACGCGGTAGGTGCCGCCTTTCTCGCCCAGGACGGCGACGATCTTGGCCCGGCTGAGGTTGACCTCCACGGTACAACGTGCGTCGCCGAAGCCCCAGCTCACCTTGCTGTTGTCGGCGTGCTTAATCTTGGACTTGGCCCAGGTTTTGGTGAGCGCGCACTTGAGGTCGCCGCCCTGGGGGTTCCTTTCCAGCAGCATCGCGCACAGACGCTTGTCGCAGTCCGTGATCGCGGCCTCCTCGCCCTTCTGCTCCTCGAGCGCAATAGCGGCGGGCGCGGCGAGGAGACAGGCCGCCAAC
The DNA here is from genome assembly GCA_017353825.1 of Hyphomicrobiaceae bacterium. Lineage (GTDB taxonomy): Bacteria > Pseudomonadota > Alphaproteobacteria > Rhizobiales > Hyphomicrobiaceae > AWTP1-13. The sequence continues at coordinate 7,057 of JAFMSC010000112.1, forward strand.
GGGGAAAGCCGGAGAACGGGCAGCCAGGCGCGGCTACCCCGCGGCGGTCCGGCCGCGGGTTGACCGTCAAGTGCGGTCGCAGACACGGCCCGACGCATCATGAGTTGCACTCCCTGCTGGAGACTCCTGAAGCCTGCCGCCATGCCTGACGGCATAGCGGCACGCGCGCTGACACCCGCCCAGAACCAGACCATCCGATGCCAAGTCTGGGACAAGAGTGAGGCATGAGGCCGCCGGTAGGTCGGCGCTGGAGGCCCTGGACGGCCGCGCCCAGGGCCAACCTTCAGGCCCCCTTCTCGACCTCGGCGAACACCTTGCGGGCGGCCCGGAAGCACTCCACGGCCAGCGGCACGCCGGCGTAGATGGCGATCTGGTGGATGATGGCCTGGATCTCGTCCTTGGTGACGCCGTTGCGGAGCGCGCCCCTCAGGTGCAGTTCCCACTCGTGCATGCGGTTGAGACAGGCGAGCATAACAAGGTTGAGCATGGAGCGGGTCTTGCGGGGCAGCCGCTCGTCGCTCCAGATCATGCCCCAGCAGTACTCGTTGAGGATGTCCTGGAATGGTCGGTTGAAATCGTCGGCTGAGGCCATCGCCTTGTTCACATAGTCCTCGCCCAGCACTGCCTTGCGGTTGGCGATCCCCTTGTCTCTTAGTGCTTGGTCCATGAGTGTCTCTCCCTCGGTGGGTTGCAAGTCGAGTTACGCGAAACCGCTGGTGCGGTGAGCTGTATAGAGCCCCTATAAGCCGATCGCTAACCTTGCGGAAGAAGCGTCGGCCTACCTGAGCCGCCCAGCCGGTACTTCGGCCGTTGCGATTGCCTCAATCGTCGCCCCATCAAGACCCTCCGCGCGGGTGGCTGGTGATGATCGCGGGATCCGCGCAGACCACATCCTGATAGGGCCACAGTCTGCTGGGACACGGTTGAACCGACTTTTCATTGCTCGCGGCGGCACCTCATCTATCCTATCTAGATTCGACAATTTGCCGGGCGCGTACCGAAGATGTGCCAAGTCGTTAACAGTGGCCGCGCGCGGTACCCAAGTTCCGATTGAGCCCGCTGAACCGGCAGCCCATGCTGGCAGCAAGTGCAAGGATGTCGTTGGTGACCCCAACTCGCGTAACCGTGAGGCGCGCAACCCATCACGACTTCGACGCCGTTGCCCGGCTGCTTGAGGGGTTCATGGCGCTGCATCACCGGTGGAATCCAGAGCAATTCCGGACAGCCCTCCTCGGATTCTCCGCCGCCATCTTCCAGGGCTGGCTCGAGCGGCAAGACGAGCTTCACCTGGCGGCTCAGACCGACGCCGGCGTCCTCGGCTATGCCTGCGCGACGCGGTGGGAGGGCCGTGGCAACGATTTCATGTGGGCGCGGCGCGGCGTCTACATTCCCTATATCGTCGTGGCGCCCGACCAGCATCGGAAGGGCATTGGACGCGACCTCTTCAGGGCGGTCGAGGCTTGGGCGGAGGAATTCGAGGCGGAGTATGTGGGGCTAAATGTGAACCCCCAGAATGAGACCGCGAAGGCCTTCTATGCTGCGCTTGGGTACGATGTCGCGAGCGAGTATCGCGCCAAGACCCTGCGCAGGTTTGCGCGCTTGAGCGCTGCGCGCTCGCGCGAGTGGACCAAGGAACGAGGGAAGGCCGGATGCAAACCATCACGCTGAAGTCGGGCGACAAGGTCCCGGTGCTGGGGCTCGGCACCTGGCATATGGGCGAGCGCAGGTCGGAGCGCGCGGGGGAGGTGGCTGCGATCAGGCTCGCCCTCGATCTCGGCCTCACCCTGATCGACACGGCGGAGATGTACGGCGACGGCGGCGCCGAGGAGGTGATTGCCGAGGCGATCGCCGACCGGCGCGATGGGCTCTTCATCGTCAGCAAGGTCTATCCACACAATGCCTCGCGCACCGGTGCCATTGCGGCGTGCGAGCGCAGCCTGAAGCGGCTTAGGACCGAGCGGATCGATCTCTATCTCCTACACTGGCGCGGCTCGGTGCCCCTTGCCGAGACGGTCGAGGCATTCGAGAGGCTCAAGAAGGACGGCAAGATCCGCAACTGGGGCGTGAGCAACTTCGACACCCGCGACACGACCGAGCTGGCCGGAGTGAGCGAAGGCGGGCATTGCGCGTCGAACCAGGTGCTCTACCACCTCGGCTCGCGCGGCATCGAATGGCAGCTGCTCGGCACCTGCCAGAAGGCCAGGGTCATGGTGATGGCCTACTCGCCGCTGGGCCAAGGCCCGCTCCTGCGAAAGGCCGCCCTCAAGAAGGTCGCCGACAGACACCGCGCCGATCCCGCGGCCGTCGCGTTGGCCTGGGTGCTTCGCCAGCCGGGCGTGGTGGCGATCCCCAAGGCGGTGCGGCCCGAGCATGTGCGGGCCAATATCAGCGCACTCGACGTGAAACTCGATGCCGAGGACCTGAAGGCGCTCGACGCCGCGTTCCCGCCACCGCAACGGGAGATGCCGATGGATATGACGTGAGGGTCAACCCTCTCGCGTCGACTCCTCGTTCGTCCATACTCAAGACCGCAACGGCAAACGCCTCAGTCGCAACCTCTGCGACCCGTTGCGACACCAGCACAGGAGCGGGGAATCCTGACCTACGCGCGGGCGTTGACAGGTCAACTGCGACCACGGACTGCGGCGCGGATCAGCTGCGCAGCCGCGCTCTCTTGACGGGTCGCATTGGGGCTTGATTACCCTTACTTGCGAAGGAGCCCAAGGCAATAGGCGCGGCCCGTGTTGCCCGGTGGCGACAAGCCTACCTGGGGAAGCCTAATGCATCTATTGGGCGCAGCGCTCGCTATCTTCTCTGCCGCGACGTTCGCCCTCACCAATGCCACGGGCCGCCGCGGCGTCATTACCGGCACCGCGACACAAGGCATGGTCATCAGCATGCCGGTTGGCCTCGCATGCTTTCTGGCACTCTCGATCGTTACCGGAACTCTCCACGATGTCGGCCGCTTCGACACGCCCGGCCTTGCGTCCCTTTCGGCCGCAGGCGTTGTGCATTTTGTGCTCGGACGGTACTGCAACCTCCGAGCGAGCCAAGCAGCGGGCGTCAATCTCACCGCGCCAGTGGTGCAGCTCAACGCCATCGTTACACCCGTCTTGGCCGTCGTTGTTCTCGGTGAGCCCTGTACCACTCTGCAGGCTACGGGCGCTGTCGTGATGCTCGCCGCTTCTCTGCTAACAGTCATGTCGGCTGCCGCCACTCCGTGTTGGCTGCGGCCACCCCGCCGCATGAAAGACCTACCCCAACTTGCGCAGAAGATTCTGCGC
>JAFMSC010000440.1 GCA_017353825.1 Hyphomicrobiaceae bacterium
GCGCGGCTCGGTGCGGCGCGCGCAGAGAGAGCGGTCGTCCTCGCTCGCACGCAACTCGCGCGCCGGCAGCTCGACGCTCGGCCACCCGGTGCCCGCGTCGAATTTGGCGCTGGAGGTGAACGGCACCGCCCCGCTGGCTCGGCACATGAAGAGGCCCTTGAAGAGGCCCTTGCGCTGCTCGCCGTTGCGCGGCGATGGGCCCGGCCGCTCGGTGCCAAGTTCGCGCAGGCGGCGGTCGGGCTTCTCCATTAGGTCGGCCCGCCACGCGCCCTTGCTCGTAAACACCCTGTCGGTGCGCTGGTCTGGCTGCGAGTTGGACATGAGGCTCTGCGCGCTTTGGGCCGCGGGGCGGGAGGTCTTGGGGGAGGAGCGCCCGGTAGGCGCGTCCGTCCGCCCATTATGGCGGCAGCAGCGGTCGGACGCGAGTACAAGTCTTCGTGTCAGCCTGGGTCAGATTGCAGCCCCTGCGCCAGGTTACCGCATTGTGCTGGAATGTAATCCTTTCAGCCGTTTAGGCACTGGCCCTGATGTTCTTCTGTGGTCACGCAGAGGAGGCAAGTAGTTGTTCCGCGGGAGGCGCATTTTCTTGCGATCCGATGTGGCAAGACTGAAAATATTGGGGATAACTCTTGTATCCATCCCATCAAATAGTGTAGTACCTGGGCCATTGAGGGCAAGCTCCACCCGCCGGCAAGTGACGTTGCGCGGTATCGGCATGGCCGATCAGAAGATCGGGAGGATGGCGGAGATCAAACCACATGGATGAGATTGCCAAATCAAGTCTCGTTGCGCTCACTGCCAATATCGTTTCGGCGTATGTCAGCAACAATACCGTGGGCCGCGAGGATATTCCTGCCATGATTGCGGACATCCATGAAGCATTGAGTAAAGCTTCGCAGCGCAACGGTACGACTGAACGTGAAGACCTGAAACCCGCTGTATCTCCAAAGAAATCAGTTCATGATGACTATCTGATCTGCCTGGAAGACGGCAAGAAGTTCAAGTCCTTGAAGCGGCATCTGCGTACCCATTACAACCTATCTCCCGACGAATACAGGGAGAAGTGGGGTCTACCTCATGATTATCCCATGGTAGCCCCTAGCTATGCTGCCGCGCGCAGCCACCTCGCGAAACAGATGGGCCTGGGCACGCGCAAGGAGAAGTAAAGGTCCGACCCCGTGTGTCACCGAGGGTCCATGCATCACCGTCCGCGCCAGCCCCTCGATCAGTCGACGGCAACATTGGCCTGGTCGGCGTTGAGCTGCCTCTGCCCGCCCTCGGCAACCCGCGTCGCCAAAGGGACCTGGGACGACCGGGCGACCGAGAGAGGGATCGAGGCCCACGCCTTTGGCGAGGGTAGCGCATGATCCGCCGGCTTGAGCGCCGGTCCGAGCAGCCAGCTTCTGCCCGATCGAACCCGACATCGCCTTAGCCTGCCCTTAGCCTCTTTCGATGGCCGTCGGGCCCCTGCGTTGAAACGCGAGGACCGCGCGGCCCCCTTGTCGAGGCTGGCCACGAGGCTGGTCACATTGGGGCGCGCCGGCGGGGCCGTGCTATCAGAGCCCATGCCCAGCCAGACGATTCGCATCATCGGCATCGACCCCGGCCTCCGGCGCACGGGCTGGGGCATCGTCGAGTCCGACGGCGTGCGGCTAGCTTATGTTGCGAGCGGCCTGGTGAGCTCGGGTGGCAAAGCCGCGCTCGCCTACCGTCTGCGCGAGCTCTATGAGGGCCTGTGCAGCGTGATCTCGCGGCACCGGCCACAGGAGGCGGCCGTGGAGGAGACCTTCGTCAACAAGGACGCCCGCTCCACCCTGAAGCTCGGCCAGGCGCGCGGCATGGCGCTGCTGGCGCCGGCCTGCAGTGGCCTCCCCGTCGCGGAATACCCCCCCAATGTCATCAAGAAGACCGTGACCGGCACCGGCCACGGCGAGAAGCACCAGATCGCCGCCATGGTTGGTTTCCTGTTGCCCAAGGCGAGGTTCGCGAGCGCTGATGAGGCCGATGCGTTGGCCATCGCCATCTGCCATGCCAGTCACAGGAGCACCGCGCAGGCGATCGCGCGACGTAGGGTGCCAGCATGACCGAGGGCCAGGCTCTCGAACGGACGTGTCGGCTCAAGAAGGTCCAAGCTGGCAGCGCGCCACAGCGAGGTCGCGTCTGCTCGCTGCCGCTTGCCGAACTCCAGGCCCTGCTCGAGAGGGTGGCCCCTTGGTGCCCGACGATCAAGGTCGCAACGTCTGCGATCGCAAGCACCGGTTTACGCAGCGCTTGGCGAAGCACGCGGGGTATGGCCACGATCGACAACGTGATCGGGCTTCCTGCACAGCCAGGGGTGCTTTGGCGGCTGCGAGAGTCGCGAAGCTAAGGGGCATGGCTTGAGCAGAATGAACCGAGCCCATGGGACACAGCAGTGATGATCGGGAAGCTCAAAGGCATCGTTGACGCCGTCGGCGAGGCCCACGCCATCATCGACGTGGGCGGCGTGGGCTACGAGGTGCAGGCCTCCCAGCGCACGCTAAGCGCCCTGCAGGCCGGGCAGGGGGTGAGCCTCGCCATCGAGACGCACGTGCGCGAGGACGCCATCCGCCTCTACGGCTTCACCAGCGAGGTGGAGCGGGCCTGGTTCCGGACGCTGCAGACCATCCAGGGGGTGGGCGCCAAGGTGGCACTCGGCGTGCTCGGCACGCTGGGGCCGCAAGACCTCGCCAAGGCCGTGGCCCTCAATAACTGGGCCGCGGTGGAGCAGGCACCCGGCGTCGGCAAGAAGCTCGCCCAGCGCATCGTAGCCGAGCTGAAGGACAAGGCGCCGGTCCTGTCGGCGGGGGGGTTGAGCGTGCCGGCGGTGGCCAAGGGCGGGGGCGCGCGGGCACCGGCGGAGGGCGATGCGGCTGCAGAGGCCATTTCGGCATTGACCAATCTCGGCTATCACCCCGGTCAAGCCAGCCAGGCCATCGCCGCCGCTATGACGGAGCTGGGGCAGGTGGCCGACACGCCGACGCTCATACGCCGCGGCCTCAAGGAGCTTGCCAGATCGGCATAGGCGCCTGCTGCGGCCCGATTCTACGGAGGCCTTCAGGTCGCTGATGCAGGTCTACCTCCCGATCGCCGAGCTGTCGCTCAATGTGGTGCTGCTGCTGCTCATGGGGTTCGCCATCGGCTTCTTGTCGGGCATGTTCGGCGTGGGCGGAGGCTTCATCCTCACGCCGCTGCTCATCTTCCTCGGCGTGCCTCCGGCGGTGGCGGTGGGGACGAGCGCCAGCCAGGTGGTGGCGGCCTCCGTCTCGGGCTCAGTGGCGCACTGGCGACGCAACAACGTCGACCTGCAGATGGGGCTGATCCTGATCGCGGGCGGCTTCGTCGGCGCGCTGGTTGGCGTCAAGGTGTTGTCCTTCCTGATTGCCCGCGGCCAGCTGGAGCCGTTCGTGGCGGTGAGCTACGTGGTACTGCTGGGCGTGGTCGGCACCTTGATGCTGATTGAGAGCGTCCGCATGCTGCGCGCGGCGGCGGCTA
>JAFMSC010000441.1 GCA_017353825.1 Hyphomicrobiaceae bacterium
TCGTTAACGTCGGCGCTGCCGCCCAGCTTAGCCCCGGCACAGAACGCCGTGCCCCGTGCGGCGAGCACGATGGCGCGGCAGGCCGGGTCCTGGTCCAGCGCCGCGCAGGCATCGGCGATCTGCCGGATCAGATCGATGTCGAAGAAGTTGTGCGGCGGCCGGCGGATCTCGATCGTCGCCACCATGGCGCCGTCGATGTCGACGCCGATGTCCTTGAACGGGCCCATGTGTCGCATCGCTTGCGTGTGCTCCGTGTGTCCCCGTGTGTCCCCGTGTGTCCCCATGTGTCCGCCCTGTGTCCCACGTATGCCGGGGGGTCCTCTCCGGCGCCGAGAGGGTCAGAACCCCTCGTGCAACGGCCGGTTGTCGTCGACCGCAGACGAACAGGGGATTCTAGCCCCCGCGTTAATCAGGCCGGGAGTGTATCCGCATCCCCACAGATCCACCGCTTTCCTCGACGCGCCATCATCAGTCCATTGTGCCCCTGCGTAAAGATCCCTTGCTGACCGCTAGCAAGAATCGGCAGGTGTGTCATGCGCAGCGTCGGTGTCCTGGTCTTGGTCGCGATCGCCTGGCTGCCCAATTGCAAGGGCGAAGGCGCACCGGGCTCGTTCGACAAGTTCCTCCCGCCCTTCCCGCCGCCGGCGACGGGCCCGCGGCTTGAGGAGATGTGCTCCGCCGCCAACGACGGCAAGCGCTTCTGGCTCGAAGGCTACATGCAGCTCCCGACCAACATTACGATCCGCGGCAGCAAGACGGGCCTCGATTTCTACGCCCAGATCGACAGTGACGGCCGGGGGGCGGGGCGCTCGCTCCGCGTCGATGTGACCTCGCCGGGCGACATCGAGGACTTGTGGGCGTCGGCCACGGGCAAGAAGGGCATTGCGATACGAACGGGAAAGATCGACCCGGACGCCCTGCGCATCAAGGCCGGGGACGGCGTGGCGACGCCGCGCGACAAGATCAAGCTCAGTTTCGATATGACCGCCATTAAGCAGCCCCAGACGGGTGAGGTCACCGCCTGCCGCTACGACTTCGCCAGGGCGGCGAAGATCTGACGGGGGATCGACCGTTTCCTTTGACACCCCCTTTTCGTTCAGGTCGCCGAAGGGGGGCCGACCCCGGCAAGATCGAGCGTCATGAACACGCTGTTCGGGTCGAGGCGGTAGCCGGCGAAGGGCGGGCAGCGTACGAAGCCCAACCGGGCGTAGAGGGCACGCGCCGGCGCGAACGCCGGCTTCGAGCCCGTCTCCAGGCTGAGCCGCCGGTATGCGCGCGACCGCGCCTCGGCAACGATATGAAGGAGCAGCCCGAGCCCCACGCCGCGGCCGCGCTGCTGCACCGCCGTGTGCATCGATTTGACCTCGCCGTGGGCAATATCGAGCTCCTTCAGCGCGGCGCACCCCAACAGACTGTCACCATCCCAGGCGCTCCAGAACGTGATCTCGGGCGAGCGCAGGGCATCCAAGTCGAGGACGTGCGTGCTCTCGGGCGGCGATGAGGCCCGACAGAACGCGACGTGCGCCGCAAGCAGGTCGGCGATCCGGGGTCCCTGCAGATCATCGACGCGAATGTCCATGGGGGTTGCCCCCTTCATTGGAGGTTCGGTTTCGGCTCTACCGCAGTCGAAAGGGGTGGACCCCCGTCACCTCAGACCAAGTCCTCTTGCGATGATGCCTCGCAGGATCTCTGTCGTGCCGCCCTGGATGGTGAGCTTGGGGGCGATCAGCGTGGCGTAGGCCAGCTGCTCCTCGAAGGTAGCGCGGTTGGCGGCGCTCTCCTGCACGAAAGCGGCGAGGTCGCGGGCCCGGGCGGGCAGCCGCTGCTCCCAGATGGTGCCCACGTCCTTCACGATGGCGGCCTCCACCACCGGCTCCTTGCCAGCGTGCAGCATGCCGGCCACCGACACCGACATGCGTCGCAAGGCGTGCAGTTGGGCCACGAGCCGGCCCAGGCCCTCGGCGCCGCGCGTATCGGGCGTCTCGCCCAGCACCCGCACCAGCTCCGCCAACACGTAGTAGGTCTCCAGGAATCGCTCAGGCCCGCTCCTCTCGTAAGCCAGCTCGCTGGTCGCCTGCTTCCAGGCGCCGTCCACCTCGCCCAGCACGTGGTCGTCGGGCATGAAGGCGTCCTGGAACACCACCTCGTTGAAGTCGTGCTGGCCCGTCATCTGATAGATCGGGTTGACCGTGATGCCCGGCGTCTTCATGTCCACCACGAACTGCGTGAGCCCGTGCCGGCGGTTCTCCTTGGTTGGCGGCGAGGTGCGGAACAGGCCGATCATATAGTGTGCGTGGTGCGCGTTGCTCGTCCACACCTTGGTGCCGTTGACGAGCCAGCCCCCCTGTCCTCTGGTGGCCCTTGTTTGCGCCGCGAACAGGTCGGAGCCCGAGTTGGGCTCGCTCATCCCGATGGCGAAGCACACCTCGCCCCGGCAGATCCGCGGCAGGATGTCGGCTTTGACCCGTTCGCTGCCGTACTTGAGGATGACAGGCCCGCTCTGCCGGTCGGCGACGAAATGCAGTCGCACCGGCGCGTTGGCCACGCGGAACTCCTCGGTTACGACGTACCGCTCCAGGAAGCTCTTCTCCTGCCCGCCGTACTTCTTAGGCCACGTCATGCCGATCCAGCCGCGCGCCCCCACCTTGCGGCTGAACTCCTCGCTCCAGGCGCCGTCGATGGCCCCACCGTGCGGGCTGAAGGTGCCGGCCTCGATCTCCTCAGCGAGAAACGCCCGCACCTCGGCCCGCAAGCGGGCGCACGCGGGGGGCAGCCGGACAGCGTCGAACGTCAGCTCAGTGTTCATGAGGCCTCCCTAGCGTGCCGCCAACATCGGCCAAAGCGCGTCGGCGCCCTTGGCCGCGAGGAGGTTGCCGAGCTTCACCGCCCAAACGCTCTCGTTGCCGAAATCGTCGCGCCAGGCCCACAGCCGGCGTGTGAACCGGTGCAGCACGTGCTCGCGCGTGAAGCCGATGGCGCCCAGTACCTGGTGGGCGATGGCCGCCCCCTCACCCGCCGACTCGCCGACGCGGATCTTGGCCGAGGCCGCCTCGAGGAACACACTCTCGTCGAACCTCGCAGTCGCGGCTATGGCATCGGCTGCCGAGCCTGCGGCGGCGATGGCGGCGGCCACCTCGCCGGCGAGGCGGGCGAGGTTGTGCTGCACGGCCTGGAACTTGGCGATGGGCCGGCCGAAGGCAACGCGCTCGTTGGCGTAGGCCACCGCAAGGTCGAGGATCGCCTCGAGCGCGCCCGCCATCTGCATGGCACGCGCAGCGGCGCCCATCAGCATGAGCGCGCCGGCATCGAGGCCGGGCGGCGCCTCAGCGAGGGCTACAGGTTGCGCGCGATCGAAGCGCACCGGGTTGAGCGCATCCCCAGCGAGGTTCGCACCTTCCGACACCTCTATCGCGCCGGCGGCGATGAGCGCGATGGCGCTGCCGCCAGCCTCGCGCTCGGCCAGCACCGCAAGGTGGCCCGCGCTCTTGGCCAAGGGCACCGCGTGCAGGCGCC
>JAFMSC010000113.1 GCA_017353825.1 Hyphomicrobiaceae bacterium
GCAGCACCGTGCCGTCCGCGTCGAGGATCTGGCCCAATCTAAGGTGTCGTGGGCCGGAGCCGATTTGGCAGGACCCGGCAGCGTCTGGTCCTAGCCGAAGGGTTGGAGTGACATCGGCCACTGCGATGATGGTCGATGTGCGTCTCATTGAGGCCTCCCAGTCGGCGCCGCGCGCACATAAGGCGCCCGCTAACCATCGAGCCGCGCCACATCCAGCCGGTGCACGGTGCCCCGGGTCTGGCCGTTCAGCGCTGGGTAACGCTGCAGCACCAGCGGGTCGTGGCCTGGCACGACCCGGCGCGGCGCGGCGTCGGCGAGCGCCACGATCTTCTGATAGCCCGCTAGCACGTCGGCGATGTCTACGGTGACCGGAAACACCTTGCCCTTCTCGAAGTTTTCGTAGAAGTGAGAGGCGTCCGAGGCCAGCACCACCGGGCCATTGGCGGTCGCAACGCGCACGCATTGCAGCCCGCGGCTGTGCCCACCCACCTTGTGCAGCGTCACCCCCGGCGCGATCTCGGCATCGCCGTCGTGGAAGATCACGCGCCCCGAATAGATGTTTTTGACCATCTCGCAGACGTGATCGACGGTGAACGGGTGGCGCAGAAAGGCGTGGCACATGCACGGGCCGGTGGCATAGGCCATCTCCGCCGCCTGCAGGTGGAAGCGGGCCTTGGGGAACGCGCTGAGCGTGCCGGCGTGGTCGTAGTGCAGGTGCGTGATCACCACCTGTTCGATGGCACCCGCGGCGGTGCCGATTTGCTCCAGGGCCGCCGCCGGCGCCCGTATCACCCTGCGCCCGCGCTTGGCGCCCTCCACCGCGTCGAAGCCGGTGTCGACGACGATGGTGCGCTGGTCGTTGCGGATCACCCAGACGAAGTAGTCCATCGGATGCGGCTGGTCGTGGTCATCGGCAGCGATGAAGCTCTCGAAGCGCCTGCGTTGCGTGAACTCGGCATATTTCAGCGCCAGGATTTCGTAGTGGTCGCTATTGGTCGTGCTGGTCATGGCCTTCTCCTGCTTCGCCGGTCGCCTGGAGGGGAGCATTGCGCATTTCGCGGCCCCCTGCCATTCCCTGAGTGGGAAGCCTCACCCGCGGACTAGCGAGGCATCGACGCCAACCGGCGGCGCGGAGACATGCCGACGCCGCCCACAGGCCGCCCGCCGCCCACAGGCCGCCACCCACAGGCCGCCATCCACAGGCTGCTGTCCACAGGCCGGGGCCGCACGTGCGGGCGCCGTCCGGCACGGCGGTTGCTTCGTCAACCTTCACACTACGATGCGAGCTTGACAGGCGACTTGACAGGCGACTTGACAGGCGACTTGGCGTGCTCGCCTGGCATACCCATCTAAGCCGGGGACGCCTTGTTGCACGTGAAGACGGCGGGTCGCATGGCACTGAATGTCTCGTTCCTGCAGGAATTGCTGAACTCGGTCGCCGAGCAAGGCCGCCAGCTGTTGCCCCGCTCCCTGCGCGGCTCCGGGCGCGCGGACGATATCACGGAGCTCGCGAGTGCTCTGAGCTCCAACCGCGGCGAGGCTTCGGGTGTGGCAATCGCGCGGGAGCTGTTGCAGCTCTACCGCAGCCTGGACCCGGCAGATCGGCTCGCCTTCCTCAAGTATCTCGCGCGCACCATGCAGCCCGATCCGGCCGAGGTGGCGCGCGCCGCCAAGGCCTACCTGTCGGGCCCCGATACCACGAGCTTGCGAGCCCTGCAGCACGCGGTGGAGAGCCCGCGGCTCGAATTCTTCCGACGTCTCAACCTGGCGCCTGGTGCCACCGCCGAGATCGTGGCGATGCGCAGCGATCTCATCACGATCGGTGATCCTTCGCTGGCACCCCTCGACAGCGACCTGCGGCACCTGCTGTCATCGTGGTTCAACCGTGGCTTCCTGGTGCTGCGCCGCATCGACTGGCACACGCCCGCCACCATCCTCGACAAGATCATCGCCTACGAGGCGGTGCACGAGATCAAGGGCTGGGACGACCTGCGCCGCCGCCTCGACCCGGACGACCGCAGCTGCTTCGCCTTCTTCCACCCCTCGCTCATCGACGAGCCCCTGATCTTCGTCGAGGTGGCACTGATGGATAACGTGCCTGGCGTCATCGGCGACGTGCTGTGCGAGGCCCCGAAGAGCGGCGAGGGCGCGCGCAACCCCAACACAGCGGTGTTCTATTCCATCTCCAACTGCCAGGAGGGCCTCCGTGGCATCTCCTTCGGCAACTTCTTGATCAAGCAGGTGGTCGAGGACCTGGTGAAGGAGCGGCCAAGCCTCAAGACGTTCGTGACGCTATCGCCGACGCCGAACTTCGCCGACTGGCTGGACGCCGTGCTGGCAAGCGCCGACAACGGGCGCCTCGTCACGCCTGAAGAACGCGAGCGGCTCACCGTGCTGGCAGACCCCAACTGGTCAGCCAGTGAGGCGGTGGCGGACGCGCTCAAGCCCGTCCTGCTGCGGCTGGCAGCGCACTACTTCCTCACCGAGAAGGCCGGCGACGGGCGCCCGCTCGACGCCGTGGCGCGCTTCCATCTCGGCAACGGCGCGAGGCTGGAGCGTATCAATTGGCTGGGAGACGCCTCGCCCAAGGGCCTCAAGGAGGCGCACGGCCTGATGGTGAACTATCGCTACGAGCTCAAGGACATCGAGAAGAACCACGAGGCCTACGCCAACGATGGCCTCGTGGCCGCCTCGCGCCAGGTGCATGCGCTCCTGAAGCGCGCCAAGCCGCGCCACGAGCCCGCCGGCACGACGACCAAGCTTTTGCAGATCGCCCGCCTGCGCCCCCCCAAGCCCGCCACCGAGCAGCCGGAAGGGGCGTCGTAGGGTTTTGGCGTCAACCAGCGGTACTACGCGTGCGGGAGACAGGGCCGCTTGCGCTCGGGGCTCAGCTATGCAGAGTTAACAGGAGCCGCCCCGGCGAGGAGCGATCCAACATCGATCTCTTCAGGGGGCTGGCCTGCACGACTGCGCTCTACCATCCTCGCGTAGGCCCGCTCGAGGTTGCGGCAGAATCGCCTAGTATCGAAGAGTGGAGAATGTGACCGCCCCTCTTCGATGCGCCGCTTGAGACCCGTGATGAGGGGTCTGTCGCGGGCCAGCCGGATCGCCAAGGCCTCGTAGTCCTCGGCGGTGGTGGTGATGAGCTCCGGCACGCCAATCGTTGTAAGCAAGCTGCCGCACACGCGTGAGGCGAAGCTGCGCCCGGCGCGCGTCAGGACGGGGCGACCGGCCCACAACGCGTCGCTGGCGGTGGTGTGTCCGCCATATGGAAACGTATCCAGATGCAGGTCAGCGAGCCCGTTGCGGGCCATGTAGAGGCTGTGGTCGACATGATCCGCGAAGATCAGACGTTTGGGATCGACCCCGCGGCGTTCGGCTTCGCACAACAAGTTGCGCTCCGCCGCTCCTCCTGAGGTGAACAGCCAAAGTACGCTGCCCTCGGCCTCGCGCAGGATACGCATCCACAGGTCGAAGACGTGTGGCGTGAGCTTCTGGATGTTGTTGAAGCTGCAAAAGACGAACGCATCTTCGGGAAGGCCGCAGCTGGCGCGCGTGGGCCTGTCAGCGGGGAGCGCCCTTGTGCCGTAATTGCATTGGTAGCAATCCGGCATGATGACGAGCTTCTCGGTCGCCGTGCGCCGCAGGTCGCCGTCGGCGACAAATGCGTCCGCTATCAAGTAGTCGAAGGCGTCGATGCCAGAGGTCCCAGGGAAGCCGATATAACTCACCTGAACGGGCGCTGCGCGTTGGAGAAAAATGGCGGGCCGGCAACGCTCGGTTAAGCCCATGAGGTCCACGGCGATATCGACCTCCATGTCGCGCATCGCGGCAATGATGGCGTCGATCGGTTGCTCGCGTACGTCCAGGAATTTGTCGAACGCCGTCATTACGCGTTGGCGCTCGGCGCTCGTGTCGTCCTCGCCGAGCGAAATGCCAACGATATCGAATTGGTCGCGGTCATGGTGCTCAATGAGCCCGGTCATGAGCAACGTCACGGGATGCTTCCGGAAGTCGGCGCTTACGTAGGCGACGCGGATCCGGTCGTTGTGGCGCGCGCGCAGCCGGGCCGGTGCCGGGGCTTTCGCGCGCGAGCCGTGCAATCCAATCTCCAACGCGGCGCAGCGCCGGTGCAGGCGTGCATCGTCCCACAATTGCAGGCTGGTGAACGCGAAGCCCAGCATGGTTTCGCCTCGCTCGATCAACTCCGCCAGCTTTGCGAGCCTCGGCTCGTAGGCTTCCCAGTGGCAGAGTGACTGCCGGCTCATGGTGCGAAGAAACTGGCCGACCACGGAGTTCGGGTCCAACCGCAGGAGACGTTCGCAGATCTGCGATGTCGCCGCGTCATCTTTGACGGCGTAAAGGGCGAGCGCCAAGTTGGCACACGTGCGCACTTGCGCGGGATTGAGCGCAAGGGCCGCGCGGTACTCTTGGGCGGCTTGCTCCCGGTTGCCGAGCGCCAGCAGCGCATTGCCGTAGGACAGCCGCCCCTCGGCTATGTCGGGCCACCGCGTGACTGCATGCTTGAGCGCGTCCGCTGCCTCGGCAAAGCGCCGGGCTGCCAACAGGGCTGCTCCCAGGTTCAGGCGCGGTCCAGGCGATGATGGTGCGAGATGCGACGCCTGGCGCAGGTAGCCAACCGCCTCGTCATGCCTGCCCATCTCGGAGGCCACGGCGCCGAGCAGCTGGAGGGCCGCATCGGACGCGGGCGTCAGCCGCAGCTCCTTAAGGAGCTTGGTCCTGGCTTCCGCCAAGCGTCCCGCGTGCAGCAATTCAATAGCTGCCTGAAGCCGCGTTTTCATGGCTGGTGGGGCTGATCGACCACATCCTAACCTACCACACGGTGGCGCCAGACCTTGCGCACCAGCATGATGATGCCCGGCAGGAAGACGAGGTCGGCCAGGAGCGAGGCTATCAGCGTGGTGCCGCACACAAACCCGAACATGCGCAAGGAAGGCAGGTCGGAGAACACGGTCACGCCCAGGCCGAACGCCAGCACCAGCGTGGTGAGGATGATGGCCGGCCCGACCAGAACGCGCGCGTTGCGGATGGCGATGTCGGGGCGAGGCTCCTTGCGCTCCTCCAGGCTCAGGCGGTTGAAGAAGTGGATGAGTGAGTCGATGGCAAGGCCGAACACCACGAGCAGCGCCACCACCGAGGCGAACTCCAGCCCGCCGTCGGTCCAGCGAAGGATCGCGCCGGAGACAACGACGGGGTAGAGGCCCGGCAGCAGGCTGACAAGCGCGACGAACGGCGAGCGGAAGGCGATTCCCAGGAGCACTGCCGCAAACGCCACGCACAAGGGCAGCGCCTCGTTGAGCTGCGAGATCATGCGGGCGCTGTTGCGGGCGGCAATGGCGGGCAGGCCGGTGACGGAGATGCGGTAATCGGGGTGCGCCTGGCGCAGGCCGTCCAGTGCGCGGTCCACCTTCTCCACCACGGGGAGAATCTGACTGGAGTCGACGTCAGGCAGCCGGCCCGTTACCAGTACGGCATTCTCTTCCTTGGCGATGAAGCGTCGCACCAGGTGCTCGGGCAGCACCTTGACGTAGCGTTGCACGGTTTCGATGCGCTCGTCGCCCGCCTCCCTGAGCCAGCGGCGCAAGCTCTCCAGCGACCAGACGTTGCCGAGACCGGCCTGCCTTTCGAGGATCTCGTGTGCCTTGGCGATCACCTCCAGCGTGGTCGGGTCGTAGAGAGACTGGCCATCCTTCCACTCGACCATGACATGCACGGGGTTAGCGCCGGTGAGCTTCTGGTCGATCTGCTGGGTAGCGCCGAGCGCCTGCTCGCGGTCCGGCACCTGGTCGGCGAGCCGGTAGCGCGGCTCAAGCTGGAGATAGGCCTGCCCCAGCACCAGGAACGAGGCCAGCGCCAGCGCCGTCGTGAGTACAGGCCGCCCTACCACGCGGTCTACGATCCAGCCGACCAGCGCGCCGAGGCCGTCCATCAGCCGGTCCGCCGGGGAGCGGTCACGCGCCAGCTTGTACTCGTTGCGGATGAGGTAGAGCCCCATCAGCGGCAACACGAGGATCACCGCCACGAACGAGATGCACACCGCCAGCGCCCCGGCGATGCCGAAGGTGCGGATCAGCGCCGACTGTGAGATGAGGAGAGCCAGGAATGACAGCAGCGCTGTGCCGTGCGCCAGCACGCAGGCCGGGCCGACGATGCGCACCGCGAAGCGGACGGCCTGGGCCTTGGTGTCGCCCTCGCGCAGGCGGATGCGGATTGCCGATACCATCTGCATGCTGTCGGCGAAGCCCATCACCATGACCAGCGGCGTCATGACGTTGAGAAACAGGTTGAGCTTGAAGTCGAGCCAGCCCAGAAGCCCCAGCGACCAAAGCACCGCCAGCACCGGCGGCATCGCCGCCAGCAGCATCAGCGACACGCGCTTGAAGAAGATCACGGCGATGGTGGCGCCGAATAGCAGGCCCAGTCCGTTGTAGACGATTTGGTCGCGCTCCACGGCGTTGCGTATCTCGAGCTGCATGACCGGGGCGCCCGTCAGGTGCGACTTGAGGCCCACCGGCTTCAGCTCCCTATCCAGGATCCCGTTGATGTCGCCGATGACCTTCTTGGCTCCCGCCTCAGCCACCGTGTTGCGGTCGAGTGCGAGCACGGCGAGCGCCAGCTCGCCGTCGTTGGAGAGGAACTTGCCAGCCACGATCTCGTTGGCCCGGAGCTTGGCGATGATCTCATTGTACTCGGGTCCGTCGGGCAGCTCATCGGGCACGATGGGCGGAGCATAGCCCGACTCGTCCGGCTTGCCGCGTGCCGACAGCATCGAGACCAGTCCGTCCACCCCGTCGGCCAGCTGCAGATCGACAATTGCGCGCCGGAAGGCTTCGAGCTGCGCCCGCTTCAAGAGGTCCCTGCCCTCGACCACGGCGAGCACGTCGTACTCGCTTGATGGGAAGCGACGGTCGATCTCCTGGTAGCGGCGAAACTCCTCGGTGTTTGTCCGGAACAGCTCGGTGAGCGAGTCGTCCACCTTGAGCCGGGCGAGGCCGAACCCGGCCAGCACTGAGGCAAGAATGAGGATGAGGATGGTGAGGCGCGGCCAGCCAAGGCCGAGGAAGCCTGCGCGCTCCAGACCGAACGCAAGTGAGCGTCGCGGCGGGTCCGCAGTGGCGTCCATGGGTTCCCTCGAAAAAATGGCTCGCGCCGGGGTGGCGCCGTTGAGAACATTCCCGCCGTTGCGTCTTGGCAGACGGGAGAATTGTGGGGCTGCATGGTGACTTGGCAGGCCTGCTCACGCAAGTGGCACTGTTGTGATCGGGCCCTGGCTGTGGGCGGCTGTGACCGGGCTACCACCCCGTCAAGCGCGGATTGTTGCCAGTCTGGGCCGCCGATTGATATGAGGCAGCATTTCCGTCGATCCGAAAGGCCGCGTCGCAATGCCCGACAAGACCCTAAACGTGAAGGGCCTGTTGTGCCCGCTGCCGATCCTGAAGGCCAAGAAGGTGCTCTCTGAGCTGCCGAAGGGCGCCACCCTGGAGGTCCTGGCCACGGACCCCGCCGCGGTTAGGGACTTTGCCGCCTTCAGCGCCGCCACCGGCAATGCTCTGATCGAGCACAGCGAGAGCGACGGCGTGTACCGCTTCGTGCTGCAGCATTCGGGGGGTGGGCGTCGAGGGAGCAGTTGAAACCGGTAAGCACGCAAGCCCCCAGAACGCGCGCCAGCGCTGAAGGGCGACGGCGGGCACCGTCCCAACGTGGTTGGAGGAGCTCGCCGGCCCAGGCGTTGCAATTCGGGCGCACACGACCGTGATTTGCCGCACCGCACGGTCCTTTCTTACTTGCCCGGCGAATGCCGTCTTGCGCCTGGGCCCCTTGGGCGTGCAACGATCCGGGGGTGCCCCGCGTGTGCGGAAAGCCGGCGCGCGTCGCACACTGCCACAGGGGAGGACTTTCATGATGCAACGATCTCTCGCCATCCTGGTGTTGGGCGTCGGGGCGTACGGCTTGGCCGCGCAGCCGGCCTTGGCCCAGGGCGCTGCCGAGGTCACACTCACCCGCATGGAGTGCGGGTCGCGCCTCGCGCCGACCGAAGTCAACCTGCGCTTCTCCGACAGCTTCGCCTACGGCGGGCTCAAGTTGCAGTTCGTCTACAGCTGCTATCTGATCAAGCACGGCGACGATTATATGATGTGGGACACCGGCCAGGCCCAGGATGCCGGCCCCGCCGCGCCCAAGGTCGACGATGTTGAGCTATTGGCGCAACTCAAAGTCAAGCCGGAGCAGGTGAAGTTCGTCGGCATTAGCCATTTCCACGCCGACCACATCGGCCAGGCCAACAGCTTCCCCAACGCCACCCTGCTCATCGGACAGGGCGACTGGGACGTGCTGACCGGCAAGTTGCCGCAACCGAACGCCAAGTCGGCGCTGGTGTCGCACTGGATCAGCGGCGGCGGCAAGGTCGAGACCGTGCCCCTGGACAAGGACGTGTTCGGCGACGGCTCGGTAGTCATGCTGTACACGCCCGGGCACACGCCGGGGCATCACTGCCTGATGGTCAAGCTGGCGGGGAAGGGCGTCGTGATCCTGAGCGGCGACATGGCGCATTTTCAGGAGAACTACGCGAAAGACGGCGTGCCGTCCTTCAACTACGATCGATCGCAGACCGTGGCGTCCATCGAGCGCATCAAGCAGATCGCGTCCAATCTCAAGGCCGAGATCATCATCCAGCATGACGCGCGTGACGTGGACAAGCTGCCGATCTTCCCCGCGTCGGCCAAGTAATCGAAGGTGTCAGACCCTCGGGGCCCTTAGGGGCGCCGGTCTCACACCATTCCATAAGGGTCAGGGCTTCGCCTGTCGGCGACAGGCGAATGGCCGTCCGCTTCTGTGATGTTTGCTGCTGGTCCCACTCCCTTGAGCAGCAAGCGCCGCGCAGGCTCGCCGTCCCGTTCCTTGGCGGCGGCCGGGGGTTTCCGCGCTTTCACACCAGGGCTCATGACCCAGGGCTCGCTACCCCAGGGCTCGTTACCAAGGGCGTGAGCTTCGTGTCGGTGCCGGCTCACGCTGCGCAAATCCGACCGCATGGGCTGGGGGGCGTGCCGGCGAGATCAAGACGCGTTGGCACCGCAAGCTGCCCAGCAAGCCGAAGGCGGCAATCCTGGCGCGACAGGTCGGCAAGTGGTACGTCGCCTCGCACGTCGAAGTGGAGAAGGTTGAACGTGCCGTCGCGTCAGACCCCAGGTCTGACCCTAGAGAAGGGAGCAGCCTGTGCCACCAATGTCTTATCGCGTGCTTGGATCGAGCGGCATCAAGGTGTCGGCGCTCAGCCTCGGCACCATGATGTTCGGCGCTGCCACCGACGAGCGCGAGGCGCAGCTCATCGTCCATCACGCGGTCGACAATGGAGTGAACTTCATCGACACCGCCGACGTGTATGCCGAAGGCCGGTCGGAGACCATGGTCGGGGCGGCCATCAGGCCGAAGCGCGAGCGCTGGGTGTTGGCGACCAAGGTTGGCCAGCGCGGGAGCGCGGCCGCCACCGATTTCGGGCTCTCGCGTCGCTACTTGCTGCGCTCGGCCGACGCCAGCCTGAAACGGCTCGGCACCGACTATATCGACCTCTACTATGTCCACCGCGTTGACCCCGACACGGCCTGGGAGCAGGTGGTGGCCACGTTCGGCGACTTGATCCGCGCCGGCAAGGTGCGCGAGTGGGGCCTCTCCAACGTGCGCGGCTGGCACATCCCGCACATCGTGCACCTGTGCCGCCAGATGGGGGTGCCCGACCCGGCGGTGCTGCAGCCCTACTACAACCTCATGAACCGCCAGCCCGAGGTGGAGTTGCTGCCCGCAGCCAAGTTCTTCGGCCTGGGCGTGGTGCCCTACAGCCCCATCGCTCGCGGCGTGCTTTCTGGCAAGTACCGCGTCAACCAGACGGCCGAAGCCGGCAGCCGGGCGGCACGCCAGGACAAGCGCATGATGGAGACGGAGTGGCGGCCCGAGAGCCTGCTGATGGCCGAGAAGCTCAACGCCCACGCCGAGGCGTGCGGCGTGACGCTCGTACACTGGGCAACGGCCTGGGTACTCAACAACGCCGCTGTCACCTCTGTGATCGCCGGCCCCCGCACCCTATCCCAGTGGACGAGCTACTTCGGCGCCCTCGACTACCAATGGACCGCCGAGGACGAGGCCATGGCCGACAGCCTGGTGTCCCCCGGACACCCCTCTACCCCTGGCTACAACGACCCGGCGTATCCGGTCGAAGGGCGGCTCCGGCGGTAGGGTGTCAATGCGGCGTGGCTGCTGGCGAAGATCGGGCGTCTGGTACGGGGCTGT
>JAFMSC010000442.1 GCA_017353825.1 Hyphomicrobiaceae bacterium
CGCCTATCGCGCCGCTCGGGAGACACTCGGAAAGGGCGGCGTCGTTGGCGTGGATGCCGGCATCTCGCGCCACGCCGCCATGGTCCTGGCGGAGGCCGGGGCCGACTACGTGGGATTCGGAGCCCCAGCGCATCTGAACGACCGCGAAAAGGCCCGCGGGCGGCGCGAGGACCTCGTCTCCTGGTGGGCGCCCATCTTCGAGGTGCCGTGCGTCGCCTTTGACGTGGAGACCAGCGAGGAGGCGCAGCAGCTCGCAGGGGCTGGCGCGGATTTCGTTGCCGTCACGCTGCCAGCCGATGCGCCTGCCGCACGCGAGCTTGTGAATGCCATCGCCCGCAGCCTTGCCGAGGGTGGCATCGAAGCGGGCGGGACGACGCCCTGAGGAGCTCCCCACCATGCTCGAAACGCGCGCGCTCGCGGTTCCTGCGGTGATTGCCGCGGTGCTGCTCCTTGCCGGCCCGACCGGCGCCGAGACGAGCTCGTGGACGAGCCGCGTCGACCCCGCCGCACCGATCGACAAGCCGGCAGCCAAGAAGGCGCCGGCCCCCAAATTCGGGACGGTCACCGTCATCAGGACGGTGCCGGTCGTGCCGGAGGGCAAGGCGCTGCCCGCGATCGCGCCGCCGGCCGAGCCCGGCCCCGCCAAGGCCCTCCCGCCGGTGCAAGAGGATCCAGCCTATGAGGCCTTCGAGTCAGGCTATTACGTCACCGCGCTGGAACTGGCCGTGAAGGCCGCCCAGCGGGGCGAGCCCCAGGCCCACACCCTGGTGGGCCGCATTTATGCAGAAGGGCTCGGCACCGCGCCCAACGCGCCCCTGGCTGCCAAATGGTTCAAGCGCGCAGCCGAGCTGGGCGACCCTGAGGGCATGCTCGCGCTGGGCCTGATCTATGCCGAGGGGCGCGGCGTCGATAAGGACAGGGCCGCGGCCGCCCGTTATTTCGAGGCCGCCGCTCAGCGCCGCAATCCCCTTGCCAACTACAACCTTGCACTGCTGTTCCTGCGCGGCGACGGCAAGCCCGAGAACCCCTACCGCGCCTTCATGCATATGCGCTACGCGGCCGAGAGCGGCATCGTTGCGGCACAGTACGACTTCGGCACCATGTACGCCACGGGCACCGGCACCGATCCCAACGCCTTCGAGGCGGCGAAATGGATCGGCAAGGCCGCGGCGGCAGGCAATGTGGAAGCGCAGGTGGATTACGCCATCATCCTGTTCCGCGGGCACGGGGTGCCGGTGGATGCCAAGCGCGGCGCGGAATACTTCCGTCTCGCCGCGGAGAAGGGCGTGGCGACGGCCCAGAACCGGCTCGCGCGCTGCTACAGCCACGGGGCGGGCGTTCCCCAGGACCTCAATGAAGCCGCCAAATGGAACTTCATCGCCAAGGCCGGCGGGGTCGCGGACGACGCGCTTGACGAGATCGTCGGCAAGCTGCCGCACGCCGATCAGGTCAAGGCAAAGTTGGCGGCGCAGCAGTGGCGCGAGCGCATCTCCGTGGGCCTGGAATAATCCGGCGCTGCCCGCGGCGGCCCTCGCGGTCCTGGGTAGCGGGGTGCCCGCGCAAACGTCCCCGCTGGCATGACCGGTCGGGTGAGGCAAGGCCTGTGATGGGCCGGGATGGGCTGGGCGCGAAGCGCAACCGCCGAGCTGGCCAAGGCAAGAGCCCGGGTATGCGGTCGGAACAGCCTGCCGGCCTTTCTGGGTGCGGGCGGTCCGGTTCGATGTTCAGCCTCTATTCAGCCGCGCGGTTGCATCGCAGGCTGCCGGGCCATGGCAGCCCGGCGCGGCATACGGGCGGTTGAGGATTGGGAGCAACACGGGGATGCCAGGCCACGCAAGGGCGCTACTCAAGGGCGCATCTCGGCTTGCCCTGGTACTCGCCTACGCGCTCCTCGCCTTCGCCGCCATCGACCTCGGCTACCGCGTCCACTCGCACCGCCCGGTGCTGGTATTGGACGACTGGCGGCTTGCCCGTATCCAATACCTCCTGTTCGGCGAACGGGGCATGTTTCACCCGGTGCTGGGCTGGGTGCCCCGCGACGAAGGCGAGCGCCAAGTCTACAACACCCTCAGGTTCGGGGTCAGGCGCAATTTCGACGAGAAGGGGATCCGCACCGGCGGCATCCTGGCGGTGGGCGACGTTTTCACCGATGGCGGCACGGAGGTCGAGGACGGAGAGACTTGGCCGGCCAACCTCGAGCGCCTCATCGACGCGCCGGTGATCAACGCCGGCGTCGCGGGCTACGCCGTCGATCAGATCGCCCTGCGGGCGGAACAGCTCCTTCCCTTGGTGCGGCCCAAAACGCTGGTGGTCCAGCTGAGCGAAGAGGCGATCGCTCGCGCCGGGCTCTCCTCCTTCGGCAGGTCCAAGCCTTACTTCAGCCTGGACGGCGACCGCCTCGTTTACCACCCCCCCGTCGATGCTGCCGCAGGCGCGGACGGCGTTTCCGGCTGGCGCGCCAAGGCCAGGACTGTGCTGGGCCACTCGGCGGTGCTCGACGTTGTGCTGAGCCGGCTGGCTCCCGTCTACTGGCTCGGCAAATCGGTGGAGCCCATCACGCAGCAGGCCGACAACGACCCTTGGGCCATCGGCTGCGCCCTCCTGCAACGCCTGAAGCGCAGCGCCGAACAGAACGGGGCCCACCTCTTGGTCTTCCTGCAGCATCAGCAGCGCACCGTGGCCGAGCAGGCCGAGCCCGCAGGGGACGCCAGGAAGCTGTCGGCCTGCGCAGGCGCCGCGGGCATCGAGGTCGTGGACCAGTTCCAATCCCTGCGCGCGGTCGTGGTCGCCGACGCTGGCGCTTTTGGCCATCTCTACGTGCAGGGCGACGGGCTCGGCGAAATGTCCTCCGCCGGCAACCGCCGTACCGCCGAGCTCCTGGCTCGCGCCCTCAACAACTAGGCTCGATCAGAGCATCAGCCGGGTACGTCCGGGTGCACCTCGTGGCCGAACGGCGGGATGGGGGCGGCCGGGCCTGCCGGCGGACCGGGCGGTCCCGGCGGCTCGGGGGGTTTGCCGTCGGGAGCGGCCCCGGCCCCGTTCTGACGCCTCAGCCGCTCCAGTTCCTGCATGTCGTGCTCGATCTTGCTCGCGGCCAGCTCCTGCTCCAAGGCGGTGGTGTCGATCTTAAGTTCGGCGGAACCAAGCGCCGCAACCGGCGCCCGATAGGAGACCATCACGGCGGGAAACGGCTTGGCCGCGCCGTCGCCGTCGGACGGCTTGCCCTCGAGCCGCCACTGCGAGTCGAGCTTGAGTGTCTTGAGGTCGAGCCGAACCGTGCCGGTCGCCCGGCCCTCACTTGCGTCCACCACGACCGGCCTAGTACGAACCTGGCCGTCGGCGATCTCCACGGCCACCGTGGCCTGTCCGACTGCAAGGCGAGCCGTGCCGAGCCCGGCTGCAAGCGTCTGGCGCAGGGTCGGCGCCAGCTTGCCTGGCTCGGCCTTGAGCGCAGCCTCGGTGGCGGCCACCACCGCTGCCGGAGCAAGGCCCGGCAGTTGCGCCCCGCCG
>JAFMSC010000114.1 GCA_017353825.1 Hyphomicrobiaceae bacterium
CTGTTCGGGCTTGCGGTCCCGGGGGCCTCGGCGTTGCGGCTCGCCGCTGTGGGCGCGCTGCTGGCGCTGTTGGCGCACGTGGGCGACCTGGCGGAGTCCGCTCTCAAGCGCCGCTTCGGCGCCAAGGACGCCGGTTCCCTGTTGCCGGGGCATGGAGGGGTCATGGATCGCGTCGACGGCCTGGTGGCTGCGGCATCCGCCGTCGGGCTGGCCGCCGTCGCCATCGACGTGCATTCCCCGGCGCGTGCGCTGTTGCTCGGGTCATGATCGGGTCATGATCGGGTCTGGGCGGAGGGCGGCGAGAAAGTGTCAACCATGATGGGTGTTGGCCAGACGAGCGCGACCCGGCAAGGCGCCGCCTGCGCCGAGGCTGCCGGTACGGTTCGGCGCGTCAGCGTGCTGGGCGCCACGGGCTCTGTCGGGCAGAGCACACTGGACGTCATCGCCCGCAACCCCCATTTGTTTGAGGTTGCGGCCGTAACGGCCAACGGCAATGCGCAAGCGTTGGCGCAGATTGCGGTGCGACACCGCGCGCGCATCGCCGTGCTTGCCGACAAGGCACGCTACGGAGAGCTCAAGGCATGCCTTGCCGGCACGGGGATTGAAGCCGCGGCGGGTGCGGAGGCCCTCCTGGCGGCTGCCGCGATGCCGGCGGATTGCGTGATGGCCGCCATTACAGGGGCAGCCGGGCTGCGGCCCACGCTGGCCGCGGTGGGACAGGGTCGGCGGGTGGCGCTCGCCAACAAGGAATGCCTCGTATGCGCGGGTCGGATCTTCATGGAGTCGGTGCGCAGCGCGGGCACAGAGCTCGTCCCTGTGGACTCAGAGCATTCAGCCATCTTCCAGCTGCTGGCCGGCGCAGAACCAGACACCATCGAGCGCATCGTGCTGACGGCGTCCGGCGGGCCGTTCCGGACCTGGAGCTCGGAGCGGCTGGAACGTGCAACCCCGCAGGAGGCGCTGCGTCATCCCAACTGGTCCATGGGCCGCAAGATCACCATCGACTCGGCAACCCTCATGAACAAGGGCCTCGAGCTGATCGAGGCCTATCACCTGTTCGCGGTCGGGCCGGGCCAGCTCGAGGTGGTCGTGCACCCTCAGTCGATCGTCCACGCCCTGGTCGGCTTTCGAGACGGCTCCATGCTGGCGCAGCTGGCTAGCCCCGACATGCGCACTCCGATCGCAACTGGCCTCGCCTGGCCCGCCCGCATCGCGGCGCCCACAAAGCGCATCGATCTTGTCGAGCTTGGTGGATTGAGCTTCGAGCGGCCTGACGAGACGCGCTTTCGCGCGCTCGCCATCGCCCGCCAGGCGATGGAGGCGGGAGGCATGGCGCCGTGCGTCCTCAATGCGGCCAACGAGGTCGCGGTGGAGGCGTTCCTGGCCGGGCGCATCGGCTTCCTGGAGATCGCCCGACTGGTGGGAGAGGCGCTGGAGGCAGCGGCAACACGCGGGCTATTGGCCCCGGCCGATGACGCGGCGGCGGTGCTCGCCGCCGATGCCGCGACGCGGCAGCTCGCCACGCATTTGTTGCAACGACACACGCGCAATTGACGGCAGCTGGGACAGGGACTGGAGGCAGACATGGGATTTTTAGGCCTGGGGATCGGTGGGCTGTGGAACCTCGCCTTCTATGCGATGGCCTTTCTGCTCGTTCTTACTCCGGTCGTGTTCGTCCACGAGCTCGGGCACTTCCTGGTCGCGCGCTGGTGCGGCGTGCACGTCAAGGAGTTCTCCATCGGCTTCGGCAAGGAGATCTTCGGCTTCACCGATCGGTACGGTACCCGCTGGCGCTTCGCTTGGCTGCCGCTCGGCGGGTTCGTGAAGTTCCTCGACGATGAGAGCGCCACGAGCATGCCCTCGCGCGAGGCGCTTGACCGCCTCTCGCCGGCCGAGCGCGCCGGCGCGTTCCAGACCAAGCCGCCGTCGGCGCGGGCCGCCATTGTGGCGGCAGGCCCCATCGCCAACTTCCTCTTGGCCATCACGATCTTCACCCTGATTTTCACGTTCGTCGGGGAGCTTGTGACGCCGCCACGCGTGGGGGCCGTTGAAGCCGACGGGCCAGCCGCCAAGGCGGGGTTCGCAGCCAACGATTTGATCGTCTCCGTCGAAGGCCAGCAGGTAAAGTCGTTTGCCGAGGTGGAGAGGATCATCACCCTCAACGCTGAGCGCAACCTCACCTTCGGGGTCGACCGCGCGGGCGCACTCGTCGAGCTGAAGGCCACTCCCGTCTGGCGCGAGATGGCGAGCCCACTGGGCAATAAGCTCAAGCGCGTCACGATCGGCATAGAGCCTCCGGCGATGCCCGCTCGCGTCGGCGGCTTGGTGGCCCGAGCGCCGGCTGCAGCCGCGGGCTTCCAAACGGGGGACGTGATCGTCAGCATCGACGGCACGCCCGTGAAATCGTTCAATGACATGCAGAAGATCGTGAGCGTCAACCCCGATCGGGAGCTGTCGTTCGAGGTCGATCGCGACAGCGCGCTCGTTACGCTCAAAGTGACCCCGGCGGCGCAAGAAGCGAGCGACGGTGCCGGTGGTAAGGTCAAGCAGGGCTTAATCGGGATCAGGGCCGCACCTCAGGGCGAATACATTCGCTTCACCCCTGTCGAGGCGCTCGGTCAGGCGATCAACCGCACGTACTCGATCATCGCGGACAACCTCACGGCTCTCTATCAGATCATGGCGCAGCGCATGCCCGCGGATCAGCTGCGTGGTCCCTTGGGGATCGCCGAGTTGTCGGCCCAGGTGGCCACATGGGGCCCGACTGCGCTCTTGAGCTTCGTGGCCTTCATCTCCGTGGCGATCGGCTTCGTCAACCTGTTTCCGATCCCCGTGCTGGATGGTGGACATCTCGTGTTCTACGCCATCGAGGCCGTGCGCCGGCAGCCCTTGAGCGAGCGGGCGCAGGAGATCGCGCTCAGGATCGGGCTCGCCCTGGTGCTATTGCTGTTCGTTTGTGTCACCTACGTTGATATCCGCCGCGTCATCGACCGCCTGACGGGCCTGGGGTAGTCGCATACGAGGGCTCGCCTTTGGCAGCTCATACCGATATGGAGCAGCTCCGCGCTTGCTACCTCGACCTGATGCGCGACAGCTTGATCGGCCGGCTGAATGAAGATCCGGCGCTGCCGGCCAGCAAGGTCGAAGGCTATAACGATGACGTGCGCGAACAGGGTTGGGACTGGCCGTCCAAGGCGCCATCCATGATCGGTGCGCGGCGGATGCAAAATGTCCGCAGCGAGTGCGAGCGCGCTCTGAAGGAGGGCGTGTCAGGCGATTTTATGGAAACCGGGGTCTGGCGTGGCGGCGCCTCGATGATGATGCGCGCCGTCCTCAAGGCGTACGGCATTACCGATCGCCGCGTGTTCGCTGCCGATTCGTTTGCGGGCTTTCCGACACCGTCGGAAAGCTCTCCCGATTTCGGGTTCGAGCTCGTCGGTCACCCGGATTTCGCGGTCCCCCTGCACGAGGTCAAGGCAGCGTTCGCGCGCTATGGTCTGCTCGACGCGCAAGTCGTATTTCTCGAGGGGCTCTTCAAAGACACGCTACCCAGCGCACCCGTCGAGATGCTCGCCGTGCTTCGGCTCGACGGTGACATGTACGAGAGCACGCGGGACGGGCTCGACAACCTGTACCATAAGCTGTCACCGGGCGGCACACTGATCGTTGACGACTACTTCCTGTTCGAAGCCCAACGCCAAGCTGTTGACGAATTCCGTGCCGCCCAGGCCATTATCGAGCCGATCATCCAAGTCGACCGCTTCGGTGGCTACTGGGTCAAGGCGGCATGAACCCGGAGGGAGCGGCCGGGAGGAGCCGCCCGCGCAAACGGGCTCGCGGAATGCGGACTGATGGCGTGAGACATATCAACGCGCGCGGCGGCGCGGGATGTGGTTCGGCGGCGGTTGGCCTATATACTTGGAGAGGCCGCGCGATAACTGGGCGAGGCCGCCCGATACTGGGCGAGGCCGCCCGGTCGCGGCGGGCGCATCAGCGGGGTTGGTTATGCCGGTTGAGCTTGGGCACGCGCGTCCCAATCGGGACTGGTGGGGCGCGGTGCTGAACGGGTTCAGGCTGCGCTGCCCGGCGTGCCGCAGGGGGGCGCTGTTCGGGCGCTATCTCAAGGTCAACGAGGCCTGCCCCGCCTGCGGCGAGGCCCTGCATCACCACCGCGCCGACGATGCGCCGCCCTACTTCACCATCCTGATCGTCGGCCACCTCATCGTGGGCGCTATTCTGTCTGTCGAGCGCGCCTTTCTGCCGCCGTTGTGGCTGCACGCGGTGGTGTGGCTGCCGCTGACCGTGATCCTGTGCCTCGCGCTCCTGCCGCGCATCAAAGGCGCCATCGTCGGCCTCCAGTGGGCGCTTTATATGCATGGCTTCGGCGGCGCCGCAGACAGCCCTGAGCCGCCGCCAACCTCGGCGCGGGGGCCAGTGTAGGGCGGATTGAGCGCGAAAACCCGCAACCCACCGAGTAGCCGTTGAGATCGCTGCGCCAGGGCACGGCGGACTACAAGTCGCTAAGCTGCCCTCCTACATCCGCCCATCGTCCGAGACGATGGCGCCGTCCTCCAGGACGACGCGACGGTCCATGCGGCGGGCGAGGTCAATGTCGTGGGTGACGGCCACCACGGTCTTCCTCCGCGTGTCCACGAGATCGCGCAGGATTTGGAATACCTGCGCGCTGGCTGTGGAATCGAGCGATCCGGTGGGCTCGTCGGCCAGGATTACCGGCGGGTCGTTGGCGAGCGCGCGTGCGACCGCCACGCGCTGGCGCTGGCCGCCGGAGAGCTGGTCGGGCCGCTTGCCCACGTGCTCGCCAAGCCCCAGGGACGTGAGGAGGAAGCGGGCGCGCTCGCGCATCTTTTCATCCGGCAGACGCCCGAGCGCTTGCATGGGAAGCAGCACGTTTTGCTGCGCGGTGAACTCCGGCAGCAGGAAGTGGAACTGGAACACGAAGCCCAGAGTGGACAGTCGCACCTCGGCGCGCTCCGCCTCGTCCATGTGCTCCGTGGCGCGTCCGCCGATGCGCACCTCGCCTGATGTGGGCAGATCGAGCAGGCCCAGCAGATAGAGCAGCGATGACTTGCCCGATCCCGACGCCCCGGTGATGGCCACAAACTCGTTGCGCCCGATGCTGAGATCGATGTCGTGGACCAGCGTGACTGGCACCGCCCCTGGTAGGACGCGCGTCACGCTGCTTGCCACGATCAGCGGCTCGGTCGCCGCCGCAGGCTCCGGGACGGTGTCTGCTCCAGCGTCGAGGCGGCTCATGCCAGCCTCCCGAACGCGGCCGGTAGGCGGGGGTTGAGCTCATCCCCCATCCCAACGCCGTGCCCCGGCAGGCGGGCACCCAGGCCGCCGGCGAAGAGGGGTTTGCGCGTTGCGTGGGCCATGTGGGCCATGTGGGCCATGTGGATCATGTGCGTCCTATGGATCATGAGGGCCATCGGGTCATGTGGGCCCGGCGAGGAGCCTCCGCCGAGCGCCCCTTTCGGGGCCGTTCACCGCCCTCATGTGGCTCCCCGGATGATGTCCACCGGGTAGAGGCGCGAGGCCTTGCGGGCGGGGAAGTAGCCGGCGACCAACGAGGAGGCCAGTGCCGCCGCGGTTGCCACGGCGTAGTGCAGGACCGAGTACGCGAGCGGCAGGCGAGTGGAGTCCACAAACGGGCTCTTGATCTCGATGGTGCCGAGGGCCAGCGTCAGGGTGCAGCCGAGCACCCAGCCGGCAACCGCCCCCATGAGGCCGATGACCAGCGACTCGATCACGAAGATGCGGCGCACGGTGGTCTCGCGTAGCCCGAGCGACTTCAGGATGGCGATGTCGCGCGTCTTCTCGTGGGTGATGGTGGAGATGATGTTATAGGTGCCGAAGCTTGCCACCAGCAGGATGGCGCCGACCACCGTATACATGACGATATTGCGGATCACGAAGGCGCTCAAGAGATCCTCGTGCGCCTCCTGCCAGGCCACAGACTTGTAGCCGGTCTCACGCTCGATGCGGCGGGCGATGTCGAGCGCGGCCATGGCGTCGGCGACGCGCACGCGCAGCTCGTTGACGAGGCCGGTCTGCTGCTGCAGCACCTGCGCGGTCTTGAGCAACACGTAGGCGGTGCTTTCGTCCACCGGCCTGACGCCCGAATGGAAAAAGCCCACGACCTGCGCACCGATGCGTGCGCCGTTGCTTCCCTGCACCGTGATGTTGGCGCCCACTCGGGCCCCGATTTTCTCGGCCAGCCGGTCGCCCAGGATGATGGCGTTGGTGGAGCGGTAGAGCGACTGCAGCGTTCCCTGGCGCATCTGCGTGGCCAACATCGACACCTTAGGCTCCCGGTGCGGATCGATGCCGGTGATGCTGGCGCCGACATCGCGAGCGGCGTAGCGAATGATGCCCTGCGTCTTGGTGGAGGGCGCCACGTCGCCCGGTATCCAGCTTTCCAGCGAGGCCATGATGGCCATAGGGTTCTTGATACCGGGTCGGCGCGCCTGTGGGGTGAGCCCGTGGATCTCGGCGGCGTCGAACATGGTCTGCGCCGGCTGCGGCGTCGCCTCGCGGCGCTCGTCGGAAATGGCGATGTGCGGCAGCGCGTCGATAAGCTGGCGCATGAAGTCGTTCTGCGACCCCTCCATCAGCGCCGCCATCATGATCGAAAAGCCGACGCCCGTCGCAACGCCGGCCACGGCCACCAGGGTCTGGCGCACGCGGGAGCGGATGTGGGTGAGCGCGATTTCGAGGACGAGGTTCATAGCAACTCAGGGGCGCTCGGGGAGGCTCGTCATGTCCGGGGTCGGCCCTCCTTGACCCGCACGCGGCTGCCGTCGGCGGTATTGGACGGGGCAGGCGAGGCGATGCGCTCGCCCTCGCTCAGGCCGGACAGGACTTCCACGTTCCGTGTACCGCGGATGCCGATCTCCACCGGCCTGAGCCTCGCACGGTCGCCGTCAAGCACGAGAACCTGCTGGCTCTGCAGGGCATCGGCGGGGATCAGGAGCGCGCCCTTCTTTTCGCGCGTGACCACGTTGGCCTCCACGCTCATGCCGACGTGCAGCGGCGTGTCATCAGGGAGCGCAATGCGGATGCGGTAGGTCTTGGCTACCGCGTCACCCATGGGCGTAATCTCGTACACCTTGCCGTCGAGCCGCTGGTTCGCGAAGGCGTCGGTGCGCAGGAGCACGGTCTGGCCGACGGCCACCCGCGGGATGTCCTCCTCGTTCACCTCTGCCACCACATGCAGCGGCTTCGGCACACCCACCCGGAACAGGACCTGGCCGGTCTCGGCGATCTCGCCAATCTCGCCGTCCAGGCGCAGGACCACGCCGTCCATGGGCGCCACAATGGTGTAGTCGGCGAGCTTCTCCAGCTGCACGGAAATCAATGCCTGGACCTGGCGCAGGTCCATGGACGCGCGCTCGTAGGCCTGGGTGGTGGTGACGCCGCGCCCCATCAGTTCGGTCGCTCGGGCGAGCTCGCGCTTGGCGAAGTCCTCGCGCGCCCGCAGCTCCTGCAGCTGGGCCGCGACCTCGCGGTCATCGAGGCGGGCGAGCACGTCGCCCTTGGCCACCGTCTTGCCCTCGCAGTAACACAGCTGGACGATGCGGTCGCGGATCACGCTCGCCACCTTGGCCCAGCGCACGGGCTCCACGGCTCCGGTCCCGTAGACGATCTCGACCGCGGTGCCGCGGACGGGGGTGACGACGGTGAGCTCCGGTCCGCCAAGCAGCCACCCGTAGGCGAGAAGGGCGATGGCGGCGACAAGGGCCAGCACGGCGGACCGCCCCGTTGCCCGCGCCCACACCCACCCGAGCTTGGGACCCGATATGCGCGACTTGAGGCGCGACCTGATGCGTGACTTGATGCGCGACGTGGGCACGCCAACCTCTCTTCGTCGCCTCCCGCGGGGTGGGGACGATTGGCTGGCAAAGCAGGCACCCTTGAGGCAAGCCCCACGGCCGTCGCCGCCGACCATCGGCGTACCCGCGCCAGCCGTCTTTGACCTCGATCAGCCTCCGGCGTGGCCAGCCGGCAGGCACGAGGTCGCTCACCGATGAGAAAAGTTGGGCTAGGCCGAAGGGCTTCCGACGTTGACCGGAGCGGCCGCATCGCCAACAACGATCACGCGCACAATCGAGGAATCCTAGACCGGTCCGATCCAAGCTCTCCTTCTGGAGCGCTCGATGGGGCCGTCGGATACCCACCAAGGACGGCAGGCCTGCCGGTTATCGGCGATTGGCGTGTGGCTTTCTGCTGATGCCGAGGAGTAAGCCTGGCCTGCGATCCATTTGCCTCTTCCAGAAGGCGTCCATCCCCCCGGTCGAGGTCCTCCCCTGGCGCGATCTGAGAGAAGCTCCACGCCAGGGCTCAGAACAGCAACAGGATGCTGGCGAACAGTCCGCCGAGGATGAGGAGGCCGAGCCGTTTGCGCTGCAGCTTCAACCATTCGGGGAACTTGCTCCAGTCCTTGGTCGCAAGCCAGGAAAGCAACAGCCCCATCAATAGCCCCCAGGCCCAGGCGCTGTAGGCCACCGGCGCCTCGGAGAGGACGCGCGGGCTGCCGCCGAACGGGTCCGTTGCCGGTCCGGCGATCAGCACCCAGAAGCCAAGGGCCGCGGCGGCCATGGCCAGCGGGCCGAAAATGCGGTGCATCTGCATGGGGGACTCCTTGCGCATGCATCGAGGCTTGCAGACACTCTCAGCAAGGAGTGCAAAGCTCCGGTTAAGGCCCCGGCCGCCCTTGCATCTTCAACCTTTGACCTCGCGAAAAGCGTGCGGCAGATTGAACAAAGTCTTGCCAATGGCCGTCTACGAAAATGCTTCCGCCGGCGCGGCCAGGGCCGGCCGCGCGCTGGCAAAGGCGCCCCGGCGAATCGAAACCATCTGCCATCAAGGGCGTAGGAGATCGCCTCGCAAGAGAGCCATGGGGGCGAGCTTGTGTGGGGCCTTGCTGGCTTGCGCCTTGGAATTGCCGGCGGTGCCGCATATCGGTCGGGAATGCTGACCGTTCGTTTCACGCGAGTCTCTCCGACGCACCACCGTTTCGAGGTCGAGCGGGCCGACGGGAGCAAGCAAGCCGCCATCATCGAAACCCGCAGCGGACTCGTCCACGATCTGCTGCATTTCGCCTTCGAGACCGAGGCCGGTCTGACGCGCTCGTTCTATGGGCTGATCGCGGCAGGCCGCACGTTGGCCGAAACGAGGCCGCGGCCTTCCGCGGACGGGCCGAGCTTTCCGACCGCGGAGGCCCGTCTTACCGAGCGAATGGTCGGGATCTTGACTGTCCTCGTCGAGGACAAGTTTGGCGCTTCCGAGGCTCTTGCGGGTCTGCGGCGACTGCAGCAGGCGCACGCAGAGCCCATGCCTGAGTGGCTCACGGAGGATCTGATCAGGCGTACGGCGGAACATTTCCGCCGCCTCCACGGAAAGTGGAAATCCACCCCGTTCGGAGACACGATGGAGCTGCGGATCAACGAGAGCCTGCACGCTGCCAAGCCCACCCCGTCTGCGTTAACGGCGCCTTAACACCTCTTAGAGTTAATCGTGGAACCTAGCCAAGCACTAGGAGCCGTGAGGTGTGCCGATGTCCGGTCGCAGGCGTACATCAGCTGCTCGGATGCTCGCTCGGCCTCTGTGGGCGGTCGGTGGTGCTGCGCTGGTTGCGGCGGCGGGCTGCAGCTCGGATGTGACCCGCTTCGGCCTGGTCGGCAGCGATTTTCTCGGCTGGGGGAGCAATTCGCCGCCCGCCGCGAGTTCGGCTGGCTATATGCCGGGGGACCGCGGCTACGGCCCTGGTGCGCGCGGAGGCGACCGGTACGGCGGTGGCGGCCTTCAGGAGCAGGCCCTGCCACCCGTGGCCTCTGGTGGTCGGGACGACTACCGCCCCCCCGATCGCGACTACCGCCCGCCCGGTCGCGACGACGCGTCCACCGCACCCTATGCAGCCGCGCGTCCCGACCACTTTGCGCGACCGCCGGACCGTACGCCGCCGCCCTGGACCGACCGCTCACCGCCGCCGTGGACGGACAAGGACCCGTTCCCCTGGCCGGACAGCGCCGCCGAGAAACAGAGGCTCGCGCCCGCCGCGCAGCAGAGCGCCCTCTGGCAGGGGCGCCACGCCATGCAAAGCGGGGAGTCGCTCTATACCATCGCCCAGCGCTACAAGGTGAGCGTGGACGAGCTGAAGCGCGCCAACGGCATCACCGACTCAAGCAAGGTCTGGGCCGGTAAGGTGCTGGCCGTGCCGGAAGGCGGCGATGGCGTCCATGCCTCTGCCGCTCCCGCGGCGCCCGCCGT
>JAFMSC010000443.1 GCA_017353825.1 Hyphomicrobiaceae bacterium
GCCTCCACCCCTCCCCCTCGCCCTCTGCCAAATGGACTGTTGATGCTCGATTGGTCAAAATGAGAATTGCTGGCTGCAGCGCCATCAGGTCGACCGCGTTGACGACCCTGATTCTCAGCTCCGGAAGGTGCTCCTGTAACAGCCCGACCGCGGCGAGCGTCTCCAGTGTTGGCACGTCGCCGGCGCAAGCCATGACGACGTCCGGCTCGCTCCCCTTCTGGTCGTTGGAGGCCCAGCTCCAGACGCCGATTCCGGCCGCGCAATGCCGGGTCGCTTGCTCCATGGTGAGCAACTGGGGCGCGGGTTGCTTCCCGGCCACGATCACGTTGATGCGGTCATAGGTTCGCAGGCAGTGGTCCATCACCCATAGCAGGCAATTGGCATCCGGTGGCAGATAGATGCGGACGACGTCTGTCTTCTTGTTCGCGACC
The DNA here is from genome assembly GCA_017353825.1 of Hyphomicrobiaceae bacterium. GTDB lineage: Bacteria > Pseudomonadota > Alphaproteobacteria > Rhizobiales > Hyphomicrobiaceae > AWTP1-13. The sequence continues at coordinate 432 of JAFMSC010000443.1, forward strand.
AGATCGATGAAGCCGGGATCCTGGTGGCTGAAGCCATTGTGGTCCTGTCGCCAAACGTGCGAGGTGATGAGATAGTTGAGAGAGGCGATCGGCCGCCGCCAGGAGAGCTTGCGTGAGGACTCCAGCCACTTGGCGTGCTGGTTGAACATGGAATCGACGACGTGGACGAAGGCCTCGTAGCACGAGAAGAGCCCGTGCCGGCCCGTCAGGAGATAGCCCTCGAGCCAGCCCTGGCAGAGGTGCTCGCTCAACACCTCCATCACCCTGCCGCGCCGGGCCAAATGCGCGTCGTAGGGCTCGATGCGTTCCATCCAGACCCGGTCGGTCGCCTCGAAAACGGCGTCGAGACGATTGGAGGAGGTCTCGTCGGGCCCCATGAGGCGAAAATTCTCCTCGTTGAGGTGGATCACGTCGCGCACGAACGCGCCCGTGACCCGGGTCGCCTCCGCGTGCCCGCGCGCCGGAGCGGGCACGTCGACGGCAAAGGTGCGATAGTCCGGAAGGCGCAGCTCGCGCCTGAGGAGGCCACCGTTGGCATGCGGGTTGGCACCCATGCGACGGTTCCCCACCGGCGCCAGCGCGGCGAGATCAGGAACGAGCCGCCCGGCGCCGTCGAAGAGCGTTTCGGGGCGGTATCCGCGCATCCATTCCTCCAATAGCCGCAGATGCGCCGGATTCTGCCGGGCCTGATCGATCGGCACCTGATGCGCGCGCCAGAACCCCTCGACCTTGTTGCCGTCCACCTCCTTGGGGCCGGTCCAACCCTTCGGCGTACGCAGCACGATGAGTGGCCAGCGCGGCATCGCCGACCGATCCCCCGCATTGCTCGCCCGTGCGGTTTGCTGGATCACATGTATGGCATCAACGGCGCTGTCAAACGCCGCGGTCATGCGCTGGTGCATCGGCAACGGGTCCGAACCCTCCACGAACACGGGATCGTAGCCGTAGCCCCGGAACAGGCTCGCGAGGTCGTCATCAGCCATGCGGCCCAGAATGGTCGGATTGGCGATCTTGTAGCCGTTGAGATGCAGGATCGGCAGCACGGCCCCGTCGGTTTCGGGATTGAGGAACTTGTTGGCGTGCCACGACGCCGCGAGCGCACCCGTCTCCGCCTCGCCGTCGCCCACCACGCAGGCGACGATGAGATCGGGGTTGTCGAACGCGGCGCCGTAGGCGTGAGCCAGGGCGTAGCCGAGCTCGCCGCCCTCATGGATGGAGCCGGGCGTCTCGGGCGCCACGTGGCTCGGGATGCCGCCGGGAAACGAGAACTGCCGGAACAGGCGACACAAGCCTTCCACGTCCTGCCCGACGCTCGGATAGATCTCGCTGTAGGTGCCCTCGAGGTAGGTGTTGGCGACCATCCCAGGCCCGCCGTGCCCTGGGCCGCAGACATAGATGACGTTCAGGTCGCAGGCCTTGATGATGCGGTTTAGGTGGGCATAGACGAAGTTAAGGCCCGGGGTCGTTCCCCAGTGCCCCAGGAGGCGCGGCTTGATGTGGTCGGCGCGCAGTGGCTCGCGAAGCAGTGGATTGTCGAGCAGATAGATTTGACCGACAGACAGGTAGTTTGCGGCGCGCCAATAGGCATCGAGACGCAGCAGCTCCGGTTCGTTCAGGCTGCCGTAGCCCCGATTTTGGGGTCCGCTTCCCATGCTTGATGCTCTCGTCGCGAGGCTGCGGTGCAACGGCCAACGGGGCCGATAGTTCCTGAGCCGATGTGCAGCAATAACCAATCTGCCCAGCATCGACATCCGATACGACAGTTAAGACAGCGATGCCGCCTGCCAATGTCATTGACATACCTCAATTGGAGGTGGTTCAACGATCACGATGATCCGGATACAGAGCAGAGCCTCGAACTGGGGCAGACCATGTCGAGTCCGGCGTCGCGGAAAGTATTGCCTGTGCCGGGATGACGAAGTGGCTATGCTTGACGCATCGACGTTGAGCTTGGATGGTCGGCGGACCTGTCGCGAAGGTGCTCGCGCCGGCAAGTTCGGTCCGGCTCGCCGAACACGCGTTATCGAAGCTTGCGCCATCCAGAGCGTGTCACGCCGGGGGTTTGTAGACCGACAGTGCCGCCGCCGCGATCGACGTCAACACTGCGAGCCCCGCAGCGAGGACGAGTTGGATTCGGACGCCGCGGAGGTGGACATTGTTAAATCCTGTGCGGGCCGCTTCGCCCGCCAAATAGTCGATCAGGCTCGTGTGCACCAGGAGAGCGATGGTGCAAAACACAGTCAGGAGAGTTTCACGAGCACTCAGCAGTGCCTGATGAGGCCCCAGGGCGTATCCAGGGACTGGACCAGCCCGATGAGTAGCAAGGCGAAGGACTGCGGGAGATAACCGACCAGGTGATCGACGCCACGAGGCCGCGCGCGCCATCCGTTCATCGCGGTCTCGTCAGGCCGGCGACAGCCAGAGCCAAGAAGCCCATCGCTGCCCCGAGAAAACCCGCCGAGGAGGTGAGGTGGGCCGTGAGCACCGGTTTACGCAGGCCTGCATCAAGGCACAGGGCGCGCGCGCCAACATCCCCAACCGTTCCAGCCGCAAGCGGAGGTACCGGTGGACGAAAAGCCATGACCTCGTCACGCGGCTTCAGTCGCTCGCGCCGTTGACGAATCGGTCAAGACGAGATTGATGTCCCTACATGGCAGACACGAATGACCCCTGCCGCATCTTCCAATGCGCGTGCGCAAGTCCTTCACGGCCAAGATCGGCGCTTGGCAGCGCCACAGGGGAGGATTTGCCGCCACGGCCCGAGGCGATTCGGCGGCTGAAAGAAAAGGGGCTTGAAGCGGATCGATCCGAGCAGAAGAAGCGCTGGTAGGGGTCTCAGCCCTTCAGGCCGGCCTCCAAACACGAGGAAAGCCGCCCATGCACCGCTGTGTTGTTTTGGTTCTCTTGGTCTTGGCTTTGCTCTGGGGCGCCGCGCCGGCGATCGAGGAGGCCGCCGCCACCCAGCTCGCCCAGGCCGGGAACGCAGAGGCGCAGCGCCAGGCCGAGGAGGCACGGCGCCGCCAGCAGGAGCAGGAGCAACGCCGCCAGGCCGAGGAGGCCCAGCG
>JAFMSC010000010.1 GCA_017353825.1 Hyphomicrobiaceae bacterium
CCCTGACCCATGACCCTGACCCATGACCCTCATCCATGTCCGTGACCCATGTCCTTGACCTTGCGCATCTTGGCATCGGGTACCGGCTGGAGCGTCGCCGACGCGGTCTGCACCGCTGGCCCTCACGATCGCCCCTTCGAGGAGCGTCACGAGACCGTCAGCATCGCCGCCGTAACCGCGGGCACGTTTCAGTACCGCACCGACGCCGGCAGAGCCGTGCTGGCCCCAGGCGGCATCCTGCTGGGCAATGCGGGGGCCTCTTTCGAGTGCGGGCACGAGCATGGCGTGGGAGACCGCTGTCTTGCCTTCAGCTTCACGCCGGCTTTGGTGGAGTCGGTGGTCGCCGAGGTACCAGGTGCGCGGCAGAACACCTTCGCCGTGCCGCACCTGCCGCCTCTATTCCCGCTGACGCCGCTCATCACCGCCGCTGAGGCCGCCCGCGACATGGGGGATGCGCCCAAGCTCGAGGAGCTGGCGCTGCGCCTCGTCGGTACCGTGGCGGCGACGCTGGCGGACACCCCTCGGCCGGCTCGAACACCCAGCCGGCGCGACGAGAGCCGTATCAGCGACGCGCTGCGCCGCATCGAGGCTCACGCGGAGGAACCGCTGGTGCTTGCCGACTTGGCGCGTGAGGCCAGCATGAGCCCCTACCACTTCCTGCGCACCTTCCGGCAGGTGGCGGGCATAACGCCGCATCAGTATGTGCTGCGCACGCGCCTCACCCGCGCCGCCGTCAGCCTGCGCACGTCACGTGAGCCGGTTTCGGCCATCGCGTACGCCGCCGGCTTCGGCGACCTCTCCACCTTCAACCGCCGCTTCCGTCGGGTCATGGGCTGTGCTCCCGGCATTTACCGTGCAGGCACCGGCGGGCCTTGGCGGTGACTTGCCAGGGGTTTACCCGCGCCCGTTGGCTTCGCGGGTCTGAGCCCGCGTCGAACGCTTGCGTGTCGCCTTTCAGCATCATCAGACGGGTGACGGCCTCGTCGGCAAACGGGCCGGTGTAAGGGTGGACAGCTATTCGTGGAACATCCTTCGGCTTGAGCTGTTGGTTCGAGGCAGCGGCTCAAGGAGTTGTCGATGCGCGGGATGGCTGGACTGTTATCGGTCGGCGGCATGCTGTTACTTGCGAGCGGCGATACAGCCCTGGCCCAAGGCTGGCCGCCATGGCCTCAAGAGCTGATCGGACCAGACTTCAACGACGAGCCACGGTGGGAGGCACCAAGGAAGCGGCTCCCACGTACGCGGCGCGGCTGGACGGAGGCCGTCCGCGAGGGAGGCGCTCGTCCGGCAATCGCCCCAGCGGCTCCTCGGGTGGTTGCATTCCCGCACGACTTCCCGGCCAACTCCATCGTGATCAATACCGGCGGGCGTAAGCTCTACTACGTGCTCGCGGACAACCGCGCCTATCAGTACTCCATCGGCGTCGGCCGCGAGGGCTTCGGCTGGACCGGCAACGAGATGATCAGCGCCAAGCAGGCCTGGCCGGCCTGGTACCCCCCGGCCGAGATGCGCGAGCGCGACCCCCGACTGCCAATGAAGATGACGGGCGGTATCAAGAACCCGTTGGGTGCTACGGCGCTCTATCTCGGCAATACGCTCTATCGCATTCACGGCACCAACGATCCAAAGTCGATTGGCCGTGCGGAGTCCTCAGGCTGCTTTCGCATGCTGAACTCGGCCGTCCTGCACCTTGCGTCCATTACCGAGATCGGCACGCCCGTAGCTGTGGTGAGCTCGCTGTCTAAACGGCATGAGATCATAACGGGCGAAGACAGCGGGGCGTCCCAGATCAACCGAAGGAGCCCGCACCGGCGATAGCGAACGGCACGGGCGCCGGGCGTGCCCGCCGAACCGGAAGAGGTGGCCACCAGCAGCGACACTGCGACGGGATAGGATTACTCAGAGCAAGCCAAGCAATCACCGGAACGGCGGCTCGTCGAAGCTCCTGAGCTTGCGCGAATGCAAAGTGTCGCGCCGCTCACGCAAGAGGTCGAGGGCCTTGAGGCCGATCTCCAGATGTTGGCCCACGGCGCGCTCGTAGAACGCGCCGGCGGCACCGGGCAGCTTGATCTCGCCGTGCAGCGGCTTGTCGGACACGCAGAGCAGCGTGCCGTAGGGCACGCGCAGGCGGTAGCCCTGCGCCGCCACCGTGCCGCTCTCCATGTCCACCGCGATTGCGCGCGACAGGTTGATGCGGCGGCGCTCCTGGGTGAAGCGCAGCTCCCAGTTGCGGTCGTCGTTGGTGACCACGGTGCCCGTGCGCAAGCGCCGCTTCAAGGCCTCTCCGCGATCGCCGGTGACCATGCCAGCGGCGTCCTGCAGTGCGACCTGGATCTCGGCCAGCGCCGGGATCGGGATGTCCGGCGGCACCAGGTCGTCGAGGATGTGGTCCTGGCGCAGGTAGGCATGCGCCAGGACGTAGTCGCCGATCTGCTGTGTCTGCCTCAGCCCGCCGCAGTGGCCAATCATGAGCCAGCAGTTGGGGCGCAGCACGGCCAGGTGATCGGTGATGGTCTTGGCGTTGGATGGCCCGACGCCGATGTTGACGAGTGTGACGCCCTCGCCGTCGGGCGCCGTGAGGTGGTAGGCCGGCATCTGGAACCGGTGCCAGGCGCTGCCGGCGATGACGGTGTGTGCCTCCGCCAGCGCCTGCCCAGGAGCGATGATCAGGTTGCCGGGCAGGATGAGCTGCCGGAAGGGGCTGCCGGCGTCCAGCCGCTCTTGCGCCCAGCGCACGAAGCGGTCGACGTAGCGGTGATAGTTGGTGAGCAAGATCCAGCGCTGCACGTGACGCCAGTCGCTCCCCGTATAGTGCACCAGGCGTTGCAGGGAGTAGTCGACGCGGACGGCGTCGAACAGAGCCAGCGGGCGCGGCTCGCCTTCGCGCAAGTCCCACGCGCCGTCGGCGATCTCATCGCCAACCGCCGAGAGCTGCGGCGTCGGAAAGCGCCGGGCGAGGTCGGCCACGTTCACGGCGGCGCCTGCCAGCGCGTCGGCGCAGTCGAGCACATAGGGGTAAGGGATGCGCTGTTGGCTCCTCTCCACCTCGATTCTGGCCCCGTACTCGGTGGCCAGCGGCTGGAGCTGCTCTGCGAGATAGCTGCGGAATTCGCGCGGGTGGGTGACGGTGGTCTCGTAGGCCCCCAGCCGCTGCAGCCGGCCGAAGGCGCGCCGGTGCGTGGGCGTCGGGCGTCCGCCGTCATGGTAGACAATGCGCAGCAACGGGTAGCATCCCGCGGCCAGCGTCTCCTTTGAAGGTTTTTCGTCCGTTTTCAGATAGCGCTCTAGCGCGGAGATGAGTGCCAAGCTGGCCCCCTCGTAGAGGTGCTCCAGCCTGTCGAGGGCGGCGACGACGGTGCGGGCAGGCTTGTTGTTGCGTTGCGACATGGCCGAGCTAAACCGACTCCCTCGCCAAACGGGCCAAACGGGGGCAGATCCCCGCGCGAACAGGCTAGCATTTCCTACCCTGCGATTCGTGCGCGGGGTCTGACGCAGACCTGGGATTGCTTAACCGGCACCTGCCACCCGCGACACGAACGTTGCCTGCACGGCGAAGTTGCTGCACCCTGTGGTGGAGGAGGAGCATCGGCATGGAGCATCCTTTCGACCGCACCACGGAGGACCTCGGCAACGTCGTGGCCTTGGAGCACGTCAACACGCGCGTGCCAGACCAGCGTCTCGCCACGCTCTTCTATGTGAGCGGCCTCGGCCTTACGCGCGACCCCTATCTGATGACGGGGGTCGACAACATGTGGGCGAACGTCGGCAAGAGCCAGTTCCACCTGCCCACCGGCAAGCCGCAGGTGGTGCGCGGGGTGGTTGGTTTGGTGCTGCCAGGCCGCGAGACGCTGCTGCGCCGGCTGGCTGCGGTCAAGGCGCCGCTGGCGGATACGCTGTTCGCCTTCCACGAGCATGAGGATTACGTGGAGGCCGTCTCGCCCTGGGGCAACCGTATCCGCTGCCATGAACCAAGCCAAGGGCCGGGCCCGCGCTTCGGCCGGATGGGACTCGGCCTGCCTTATGTCGAATTCACCGCACCCGTCGGCACCGCGACGGCGATCGCGCGCTTCTACCGCGACATCCTGGCGACCCCAGCGCGGGTCGCCGACGACGGCGGCACTCCACTGGCGATTGCCTCGGTCGGGCCGGACCAGGTCCTCATCTTCCGCGAGAGCGAGCAAGAGCTGCCGGAGTTCGACGGCCACCACGTGCAGGTCTACCTGGCGGACTTCTCGGGGCCCTATCGGCGCCTCTTGGAGCGCCGCCTCATCAGCCAAGAGGACGACCAGCACCAGTACCGGTTCATTGACATCGTCGACCTCGAGAGCAACCGCACCGTGTTCGCCATCGAGCACGAGGTGCGCAGCATGCGCCACCCGCTCTATGCGCGCCCGCTGGTCAACCGCAACCCGGCCCAGACCAACCGGTACTACATGCCTGGCCACGACTCCTGGCGCGGCGCGTTCTTGCCGGAGTGATCCCCGCCTGGGTTCGGGGTGTCAGACCTCCGCACCCGAAACCGTCGCCCTGAGGCCTGGCCGTCGGCTACGCGGCGCGCTTCTTTCGCGTCTCCCTTTCGTGTCTCACTTTCGTGTCTCACGTTCGCGTCTCAAAGGCGCGCCGTCGAAGCTGGCTGACCGACGTGCTGCGGACGGCGTCCAACAAGGCTTCGCTATTGCTTGGGGCCATGTTACGCGAAGTGCTCAGCCTGACGAACATCCAGGCTTCCACGTGCATCCGATGGTCAGGTGCCTCTTGGGTCAGACGCGTCGAGCCGTAACCGATCCTGGGAAGATTTCGTCCGAAACCAGACGCGAGAGATCAGGGCGCTTGGCTCACCCGAGTGAGCGCATGCGGTCTCGGCGAGCGAGGGCATTCGGTTGCTCAACCAAGGGGCGCTGGGCGCTCGACCCCAAGCAGCGGACTTGAGCGGGGACACAGAGACCGTCGGCGATTGCGTTCGGGCAAAGGTCGGCCTTTGTATGGCTGGGTCAGGAGCTGTGCCAGCACGCCCTGGCGAGCGTCGGAGTGATCCGATAGCATCCGTCACGCGCCTGTCGCGACGTGCCAGCGCCGGACCCATGCGCCGCACCAAATAGCGCCGGTCCCTGTGTCGACGCTCATGTCCGCTGCTTGGGGTGGAGCGCCCGCGCTTGCATATTCTCTCCGCTTGGTTGAGAGGCAGAGCGGCATGAACTCGCTTGGTGAGCCGCAAGCGCCCTGCTCGCGCATCTGGTTTCGGACCAATCTTCCGGAGGATGGTCGCCACTCGACCCGCCTGACCGGAGACGCAAGTGCTTCATGACGTAGACGACTGTGACGCTACCTGATCTGCATCGCGCTGCGGATGGGCTCTCCCCCGCGGAACGCCGTCGTTTTGCCGACATTTGCCGGCATTGGGCCGGGATCGCCGAGCACAGAGCGGTGTGCTGAAGGCTCTGGAGTGTTATGGGGGATATAATGATTATTTTCGCGCAAGCTGCCGACGGCGGCACGTCGGTCTTGCCCGCCCTCTTCATAGCGATTGGGCTGGTTGCTTTGGCCGCCTGGGCGACTCACTGGGTTTGGTTCTTCAGGTCGTTCGGGTTGTTCCGGGCCTTCACGTCGTTCGGGAAGGACAACGTTGTTCAGGACATCATGCGCAAGAACTGGCTCCGCTACTTCCTCGGCGTGATGGGACTCATGATCCCCATCGTCGGGGTAATCCATGGGTTCGCGCTCTGGGCTGGCGTTGGCGCACGGGTCGGAAACTGACGGCCAAAAAGATGTGTGGGCTGTGACAGCCCGGAAGGCAGCCGGGCTCCAGCGCAAGAGGTCTGTCACGGTCAGACGCGTCGAGCGGAAACCCATTCTCGGACGATTGTCCGAAACCAGACGCGAGATCAGGAGCTTGGGTTCACCCGAAGCGAGCTCATGCCGCATCTATCTCTCAACCAACGGACAGACCTGCAAGCGCAGACGCTCTACCCCAAACAGCGGATATCACCGGCGACGCGGCGGTCGTCGCCGACTGCGTTCCAGAGGAGGTGCTCAGTATAGCTGGCTCAAGGCGCTGGCCAGCCACGCGCAGGCAATTTGTCGGAGTGACCGGATAGCCGCCGTTAGGCGCCTGTCGCGACGTGCCAATTGCTGTAGTGACGAGACCCGTCGTGACGGTTGCCTTCGATACGGGGGCAAGAAAGCACATTGCTGATAGCTTCGTCGACCGCGAATGATCGGCTCAGCACTGGAGGACGCAATTTGGCCCACCCCTACCATCACGCTGTGCGCTCGGCGCGGCCTTTCGTGGCGCGCCGGAGGACGACCTGAGAATCCACGACTCGTTCGACGAGAGCAAGCCGCACATCACCGACCTCCGGCATCGGGCACTGCGCCATCACAGCGAAGGTATCTTCCTGTGTGAGGCAATTTTCGGGGCGAGCATCGCGAACAGCGCCGGCAAGCAAGTGCCTGTACGCACCATTGGCGAACAGCACGTGAAAGACCACCTTGGCTGGATCCCGTCGGGCGGAAGGCAGTGCGACCCATCCATGGCTGCACCTGGATGTGCTGCAACCAGTCCTTGACCGACAGCCGCTACCAGACGCAGATCATGTTCACTAAACTAAAGACGCTTCTGGGCGGGTGACAAATGCCTTCCTGAACCCCGGTCTTTGGGAGCAAAGTGGCGTGAGAAGCGATCGAACGGGTCTTCTGGCACATCTCGACAGGCGCCTGACGGACGCGATCGGACCACTCCGACGGGCGCCCGACGTACGAAGCAAGCGCGTCAGCGGTCACGTTCGGTGGCGTCGCGGGAGAGGCGAACGCCTTCTGCTCGGCACGCTGGCCAGGTTGGCATCCCAATGACCTCACGATTTCACGCTGCCAAGGTCCTTGTTTTCCACCTCCTGCGTCGACGCGGCGAACAGCGTGTCGCCATCGAGCCGCGTCGAGAAGGGCGCTTTGGGCATAAAGAACGAGCACCCATCCGATCGGCCTTGGACGAGGGCTAGAGCAACCAAGAGAATGCGCGGCGAAGCACCTCGGTGCCATTCGTCATTGAGCACGCTCCATGGGCGATGATGAGGCGCTCGGGCGTCCAGGCGAGCACTCGACAGATGGCCTCCCGCGCAGCGGCACGGTGGACGAACGATAGGCGCAAGTCGCGCGGCGTGCTGCCGTCCGCACCGGCGGCGCCTGCGAGCTTCAAGAGCCAACGCAGCCAGGCTGACTTGCCGTCCTCATCGTGTTTCTGGATCAGATCGCCCACGAGACACGTGCGCGACGGCCGGTGGAAGAAGATGACTTCCGTCATGAAGATGCTGCCCTCGATGCGAACCTGATCGATCTCCTCGCGCCACTCGGGCGGGGGCTCGTCGGCAAGGTCTGCGACGAACCGCAGGTCGCGGCGCTTGTCGGCCAGGCCAGGCGGGGCGTAGAGGCGGAGCGATGGCCACGCCGCAACCCATTCGGCGAGCGCGAGATGGTGCAGCTTGTTGGGCTCGACGGCGAAGACAGGGTCACCCAGGGAGCGGATCCCCTGTTGCACCTCTTCGGTCAGGCGAACGGGGGACCACAGCCAGAGTTCTCCACCCCGGAGGCGTGCGACCGCCATCCGGGTCTGGAAGGGAAACCCGTACGCACGAACGAGGGGACCGTCGATCAGCCAGAGGTCGTCACTCATGGGTTGAAGGAGTGTCATGGGTGCCTTGCCGCTGTTCGACGGTGCTGCGCCGACCGGCCGCAAACCGGCTCGGGCAGCGCTCGACATAAAGGAGCCGCCCCTGGCGCCGATCCGGCCCGGTAGGACAGTCGGGCTGGGGCCGCGCGCCTGCGCTGCACGAAGCGTTGCTTGGCTTCGTCGACGACGGTTCCAAGGCCGGTTGATGCAACGGTGAAATGCGGAGTTTGCACCATGGTGCCCGAACCGGAGGGACCCGACATGCGAGCTATCCGAGATAGGTCTCGATCAGGTGCCGGTAGATTGCCGTGAGCATAGCCAGGTCGGACGCGGGCACCTGCTCGTCCACCTTGTGGGCCGTGGAGTTGCGCAGGCCCAGCTCCACCACCGGGCAGAGCTTGTGGATGAAGCTGGCGTCCGATGCGCCGCCGCTGGTGGTGAGTGCCGGGGCGCGGCCGGTAACCGCCTCGACGGCGCCGCCTACCGCCTCGGCGAGCGGCCCCGGTTCGGTCAGGAACACCTCATGCGTCCCGGAGAAGGCCAGCGTGAAGCGCACCGCCAGTTCGCGGGCGACGGCCTCGCAATGGCCGCGCACCCAGGATTCGATGTCTGCGCGCGTATGCAGGTCGTTATAGCGGATGCTGAAGGCGGCGCGCGCCCAAGCTGGGATGACGTTGCTCGTGGTGTTGGGCACCGTGAGCACAGTGGCCTCGACGCTGGAGGGCTGGAACCGCGACGTGCCGGCATCCAGCGGCGTGCTGCTCAGCCGGTCGATGATGCGGGCCAGCTTGGGGACGGGGTTGTCGGCGAGATTGCCGTAGGCGGCGTGACCCTGCTTGCCGTGGACGGTGAGTTCAACGGTCACCGAGCCGCGCCTCCCGATCTTGACCTCGTCGCCGACCGCCATCGAGCTGGTCGGCTCACCGACCAGGCAGGCGTCGACGCCCTCGCCACGCGCGCTGAGCCAATCCAGGATTTTTGCCGTGCCATTGATGCCGGGCCCTTCCTCGTCACCCGTGATCAGGAAAGAGAGGGAGCCGCGCGGCAGGCCGCCGTTGCCCGCAATGTGGGCGAGCGCCGCCGCAGCGAAGCACGCGATGGCGCCCTTCATGTCGACCGCGCCGCGGCCGTAGAGTATGCCGTCCACGATATCCGCCGCGAACGGCGGCCGCGACCAGCCAGCCGCATCGCCTGCGGGTACCACGTCGGTATGGCCGGCGAAGCACAAATGTGGACGACCGCTCCCAAGCCGGGCGTAGAGGTTCTCGACGTCCGGTGTGCCGGGCTCCGTCATGGTTAGCCGGTGGCACGCGAAGCCCGCCGGCGCCAACAGGCCCTCTAGACAAGACAGTGCACCGGCTTCCTCGGGGGTCACGCTCGGGCAGCGGATCAGCGCCTGCGCATACTCAATGGGATCGTGGCCTGGGTTCGGCATGGGCGTGCCATTTTGCGTCACACGTCTTCCGATGCAAAGCCCTGGGCCGCAGGCGCCGACCTCACCTTTGCCGATTCCGGCCCGCTGCGGATCGTGGGGTCGAGCATCATGATCTTCTGCCAGACCTTCTGCGCCATCCCCGAGGCGATGCGCTCGATGTCGCTCACGGCCTCGGTGACGACAGGATCGGGCAGGCTCTGCGCGAACAACACCGCCACCTTGGACGTGAGCGACATCATCTCCGAGCAGTAATCGAGGTAGCGCGACAGCTCATAAGGCGTCAGCGTGCGGGCCGGCGAAGAGGGCGTCTTGCCGCCGACGCTCACGGCCGCGCTGGGGTCCTTGGTGAGCTGGTGCATGTCGATGACGTGCACGATGGCGCGCAGCTCGTGCAGCGCGCTGAGCGCGCGGCGCCGCTTCAGGCGCTGCTCGATGGTGATCATGAACAGCAGGGTGCCGCCCGTCAGCACCACCAGGTTGGCGACTGCCTCGATGCCCTGGAACACGGTGTAGACGCTGTCGGCAGCCGTACGGCTGAAGTCGAGCTGGCTCAGAATCCAGGCAAGCAGCGCGATACCCGCCACCGACAAGGCAACGAGGCCGAAGCGCAGCAAGACGTGGCGGCGAGCGATGGCCTGCGCCCGCGCCGAGCTTTCCTTCGCCACGGCGAGCAGCTCGCTGCACACCGCGCCGAGGCCGGCACCGGGGAAGCGCTCCGTAACGCGCCGTTGCAGCATGGCGATGGTTTCGATCACCCGCCCGGGATCAAGGGTTAGTCTGGGGCGCACACGTTCCAAGGAGGTCTCCACGCACCGTCTCCCGCCGTTGGGCCGACATGGCCCGTCCGCTCCCTGGCTTACGCCCACCCGATGTCAATCGCGCAACAGCTCGTTGATGCCGGTCTTGGAGCGCGTCTGTGCGTCTACGGTCTTGACGATCACGGCACAATAAAGGCCGGGACCTGGTTCGTTGCTATTGGGGAGCGGCTTGCCCGGCAGCGTGCCGGGCACCACCACTGAATAGGGCGGCACCCTCCCGGTCAGGATCTGGCCGGTGGCGCGATCGACGATCTTGGTCGAGGCTCCGATGAAGACGCCCATGGACAATACCGAGCCCTCGCCCACCACCACCCCCTCCACCACCTCGGAGCGCGCGCCGATGAAGCAGTTGTCCTCGATGATGGTGGGGTTGGCCTGCAGCGGTTCCAACACGCCGCCGATGCCGACCCCACCGGAAAGATGCACGTTCTTGCCGATCTGCGCGCACGAGCCCACCGTAGCCCAGGTGTCCACCATGGTGCCGGTGTCAATGTAGGCGCCCAAGTTGACGAACGAGGGCATCAGCACCACGCCGGGTGCGACATACGCCGCGCGCCGTACGATGGCGCCGGGGACGGCCCGGAAGCCCGCCGCCTTGAAGCTGTCGGGTGTCATGCCGGCGAACTTGGACGGCACCTTGTCCCACCAGGTCGCGCCATCAGGCGCGCCGCCGATGGCGGTCATATCGTTGAGGCGGAAGGACAAGAGGACGGCCTTCTTGAGCCATTGGTTTACGACCCACTCGCCGCCCTTCTTCTCGGCGACCCGGGCGGTGCCCTTGTCCAGGAGGTCCAGCGCGGCCTCGACGGCGTCGCGCGCCTCACCCCGCGTGGACGGGCTCACCTGTTCGCGCTTGTCCCAGGCGGCCTCGATGATGCTCTGCAACATGGCGTGCTCCATGACGGGTGTTTCTGGCTTGGCGCTCACGGTCCTGTCAATGGAAACGGCTGGACGCGGCCCGGCGGGCTGTTTGCTGCACCTTTACCCCCGCTCAGGGCTCGCCTAGACTTTGCGCGCAGGCAAATGGGGGCTGGATGTTTATGACTTTGCAGGCATCTGTCTGGCGCGCCTTTGGCCTTGTGCTTGCGATCGCCGGCGCACCTGTCGCGGTCAATTCGCAGGAGATCGCAGGGTCGAGCCCACGCGCCGTCTCGCTGCCTGTCGCGCCGCCGAGCTTGTCGCCTGACTGCCGCTCCAAGTGGGTTGCTGGCGATACCTTCCGCCGGCCGCTGCGCGCGTTGAGCCGCGCCGTGCACGCCAAAAGGGAAGTCAAGCTGCTGGCCATCGGCTCCTCCTCGACCGCCGGCGTCGGTGCGTCCTCGCCGGCCGCCACCTACGTCGCCAAGCTGGAGACGGACCTGGAGGGCAGCCTCAAGGGGCTCGATTTCGTGGTGGTGGGGCGCGGCCTGTCGGGCGAGGAGGCGCAGGGCGCCGCCGACCGCATGAAGCGCGAGGTGGCACAGGCGCACCCGGACCTGGTGGTCTGGCAGGTGGGCACCAACGACGCGATTCGCCACGTGGGCATCGACCGCTTCAAGCAGTGCCTCAAGTCCACGCTCGCCTGGCTAACGGACCAGCGTATCGACGTGGTGCTGGTCGATCCCCAGTACGGCGACGCCTTGGCCAGGGACGACTACGTCGAACGCGTGGTGGCCGCCATTGCCGAGGTTGCGCGGGAATCGCGCGTGTTGCTGGTCGACCGCTTCGAATCAATGCGCGAGCTTGCGCATCAGCACGGCGACCGGTTCTATCTCTCATCCGACAACCTGCATCTCAACGACACCGGCCACCGCTGCATGGCCGAGCAGCTCACCAGGTCCATCGTTGCCGGCCTGCTCGCCGCCGACGCAGAAGCCGCCCAGCCGATGTTCTATCCGTGATGGAAGGAAATAGACCCTCCGGGTCTGACCCGTGGCTCCGACGCTGGCTGCGGGACGGTGTCTGACCCGGAGGGCCCGAAGCGTCAGACACCGTCTAGGCGAGCGCCATTCCCGTGGAGAGGTGATCGAGCCGTGCGCGCAGCTCCTTGTTCTCGATGCGCAGCTGCGTGTTCTCAAGGCACAACCGGCGCCGCTTGGCAGCGAAGATCGCGCGCTCCAACGCGAACGACCGGCGCGCCTGGCGCAGGTCGTCCCAGCCTTGCTGCAGCCGGTTGGGATGAACGAAGCGGAACCACAAGCGCGTCGCATAGCGCGCCAGGATGGCGCCGATCATCATCCAGACGATGGTCGGGAATGCGCCGAGCTGAAAGAAGTCCAGCACAAACTGCTTTCAGGGCGCCGGGCTCCAGCCCATGCCAGTCAGCACCTTGAATCCAACTGAGCTCCAACATCTCTCGACTCCTGCCGTCCTGCTCCTTGCGTCCTTCCCTCCGTTTGGGGGCAGCCCTTTTGACATCTCCTTTCAACGTGGCCATGACGGCTGCTTGACCGTATGGTGTCAGCCCCGGATCAAGTCCGGGGCTCTGGCCCGACACCAAAGTTCCGATGTGCCGCGTGTTTATGGTGTCGGATCGAGGGTGGGACACCCATGAGGAGCGCCCATGAACCTGTCGTCCATGCTCAAGGAGCGCGCCGCGGCCGGCCGGCCGATCCGCGTCGGCCAGATTGGTGCCGGCAAGTTCGGCACCATGTTCCTGTCGCAGGTGCGGCTGACGCCCGGCATGCACCTTGCCGGATTGGCCGATCTCATGCCTGCGCGTGCCAGGCAGCGTCTCACCGGTGTCGGTTGGCCGAGCGAGCAGATCGAGGCGTGCACGCTCGGCGACGCCCTGGAGGCCGGCCGTACCTTCGTCACCGACGACGCGCTGAGCCTGATCGTCAGTCCCGACATTGATGTTGTGATCGAGGCCACCGGCGATCCCGCCACCGGCATCAGGCTGGCGCAGGCGGCAATCGCGCACGGCAAGCACATCGTGATGGTCAACGTGGAGGCGGATGCGCTGGCGGGCCCGCTGCTGGCCCGGCGCGCTCGCGAGGCAGGTGTGATCTACTCGCTCGCCTGGGGCGACCAGCCGGCGCTCATCTGCGAGCAGGTGGACTGGGCGCGCGCGTGCGGGTTCAGCGTGGTCGCCGCCGGCAAGGGCACGCGCTACCACCCAAGTTATCATCAGTCCACGCCAGACACGGTGTGGGACATCCTGATGCAGTACCTGCCGATCCAGGACCGCAGCCACATCAATCCCAAGATGTTCAACTCGTTCCTCGACGGCACCAAGTCGGGCATCGAAATGACGGCGGTGAGCAACGCCACCGGCCTCGTGCCGCAGTCAGGCGGGCTGAGATTCCCGCCCGCCTCGCGCTTCGAGCTGGCGGAGGTGCTAAAGCCGAGGTCAGAAGGCGGCGCGCTGGAGAAGAAGGGGGTGACCGAGGTGGTCTCCTCGCTCTATCGCGACGGCAAGGACGTGCCGCACCACCTCGCCATGGGTACCTACGTGGTCGTGGAGAGCGAGAGCCAGTACGCGGCGCAATGCTTCATCGAGTACAACTGCCTGCAGGACAGGAGCGGCAGGTACGCTGCGCTTTATCGCCCCACCCACATGATCGGGCTGGAGCTCGGCATCTCTGTTGCTTCGGTGGCCCTGCGCGGCGAGCCGACGGGCGCGCCGGTGTGCTTCAATTCCGACGTGGTCGCCACCGCCAAGCGGGCGCTCAGGAAGGGCGAGATCCTGGACGGCGAGGGCGGCTTCACCGTGTGGGGCCGGCAGGTGCCGGCCCCCGTGTCGCTCGCGGAAGGCTATCTGCCCCTCGGTCTGGCCAGCGATGTGAAGCTCACCTCCGACATTGCCGAGGGCCAAGCGCTCCGGTGGTCAGATGTCGCCATCGACGACGACGACGACGCCGTCAAGGTGCGTCGCGAGATGGAGGCGGCGTTTGCCGGCGTCAGACCCGCTGGGCCCTCTGGCTCCGACACCATGGGCATGCCCCTGCGCTAGGCGGACGACGCACCCAAAGAAGGCGTTCCATGTCGATATCAGACAAGAGCGACGGTTGGGGTCAATGTGTCAGACCCGGAGCGACTGACCCCTTCGGCACCGTCGATGAGCTCAAGGCCATGATCGCCGACGCCCGCAATGCCGTCGCCTTCACGGGGGCCGGTATCTCCACCGAGTCGGGGATCCCTGACTTCCGCTCGCCGGGTGGGATCTGGACGAGGCACCAGCCGATTCCGTTCGGCGAGTTTCTCGCCTCGGTCGAGGCTCGGCGTGAGACCTGGCGGCGCAAATTCGCCACGCAGGCGACCATCGAGATGGCGACCCCCAACGCCGGCCACCGGGCGCTGGCAAAGCTCGTCGCGCAGGGCAAGATGAGCGCGGTCATCACTCAAAACATCGATGGGCTGCACCAGGCCTCGGGCATCCCTGGCGACAAGGTGATCGAGCTGCACGGCAACACCACCTACGCGGTTTGTCTCGACTGCCGCCGGCGCTACGAGCTTGAGTGGGTCCGCGAGATCTTCGCAGACAACGAGCAGCTCCCCGTCTGCACCGACTGCGGCGGGCACGTCAAGACGGCCACCATCTCCTTCGGCCAGCCGATGCCGGAGGCAGAGATGGAGCGGGCGCATGCGGCGACGCTTGGCGCGGACCTGTTCATCGTGCTCGGCAGCTCGCTGGTCGTCTACCCGGCCGCCGGCTTGCCGTTGCTCGCCAAGCGCAACGGGGCGCGCCTCGTGATCGTCAACCGCGACCCGACCGACCAGGACGAGATGGCCGACCTGCTTATCCATGCCGAGATCGGCGCGACCATGAGCCTGGCCGTCGGCGTGAACTAAGTTAGGTGCCAGACCTATTGCGTCTGACGCCAGCGAGCCGCCCGCCTTGCGGGGTCTTGGAGCTCTCAATCTCCTGACACCCGCCTGGTCCACGGGGGCCAAGGGATTGTGAGTGGGCAGCGGCGGTACCCCGCCGGGACCGCCCACCAACATGGGAGACCCGAACGATGCCCACCACATCCGAGAAGCGCGCGCAGTTCCGGCGGCTGCATGAGAGCGACTGCTTCGTCATTCCCAACCCGTGGGACGTCGGCAGCGCCTGCTATCTTGAGCGCATGGGCTTCAAGGCTCTGGCATCGACCAGCGCTGGTTTTGCCTGGTCGCGCGGGGCCGGCGACGGCGGCGTCACACGCGAGGCGGTGCTGGCCCATCTCGCCGAGCTGTCGGCGGCCGTCGACGTACCCGTCAACGCCGACTTTGAGGGAGGCTTCGCCGATGCGCCCGAGGGTGTGGCCGAGAGCGTGCGGCTGTGTGTTGAGACCGGTGTCTCCGGCCTCTCCATCGAGGACTACACGGGGGATATGGCCAAGCCGCTCTATGACTTCGACCTGGCCGTGGCTCGCATCGCGGCGGCGCGCGCCGCCATCGACAAGGCGGGCGGCGGCTTGGTGCTCACCGGGCGCAGCGAGGGCTTCATCAGGTGCAAGCCCGATCTGGGCGAGACGATCCGCCGCCTGAAGGCGTATGCGGACGCCGGTGCCCAGTGCCTCTACGCGCCTGGCATCTCCACGCGCGAGCAGATTTCAGCGGTGGTGGCGGCCGTGGCGCCCAAACCCGTAAACTTGCTGATCGGCACGCCAAGCCCGCTCACGGTCAAAGACGTAGCGGCGCTGGGAGTGCGACGCATCAGCGTGGGCGGGTCGCTGGCGCGCGCGGCCTGGGGCGGGTTCATACGTGCCGCCAAGCAGATCGCGGAGGCCGGCAGCTTCAACGGCTTCGCCGATGCGGCGCCGGGTGCGGAGCTGAGCCGGGCGTTCACGGGCCGGAAGTCGGGCTAGCCGCAAGGCTGGATGGCGCCTGTCGGTTCGGCGCCCGACCGGGCTGCGGATCGCCCCCTTCTGGTGGCCTCGGGAGATGTTCGCCGCGGCGAAGTGCATGCGCGAGGCGGCAACCTTCAACCAGCCGGCGATGCTGTTCCGGGCGCCGGATCGGCAAGGGGTTTCTCGATTTCGCTGTGACGTTCAGTCATCTCATAAATTCGCGCCGCGGGCCGGTGGCCACCGGGCGCGACCGGCCGTGACGCCTGAGCAAAGGCGGCGACCGGGGCACCGCGACGCCCCCGGCGTGGCGCGTGTTCCTCACTCAACCGCGGCCATGAGCGCTTCGACCGCCCGCGCCTGAGCAAGGCCAGGGTCAGAAGAGAAGAGAAGAGGGCTTGCCAGAGGACGTGAGACCCGGCATGCCCCGCCGGGTCTCAGCGTGTTCTGCCTCAGAAGAGACCCTCGATCTGCCCCTTGTCGTTGAGGCGGATCGTATTGGCCGCCGGGGCCTTGGGCAGGCCAGGCATGGTCATGATCTCGCCGGTGATGGCGACGATGAACTCGGCGCCCGCCGACAGCCTGAGCTCCCGGATCGGCACGATGTGGCCGGTGGGCGCTCCCTTCTTGTTGGCATCGGTCGAGAACGAATACTGCGTCTTGGCCATGCAAATGGGCAGGTGGCCGTAGCCCCCGGCTTGCAGCTCCTTGAAGCGGGCCTCCACCGAGGCGTCACAGGCGATATCTGCGGCGCGGTAGATCTCGGTGGCGATGGTCTTGACCTTGTCGCGCAGCGGCATCTCGTCGGGGTAGAGCGGCTTGAACTTGGACTGGCCGCTTTCGGCGAGATCGACCACGTGGTGGGCGAGCGCCTCGGTGCCCTTGCTGCCGTCGGCCCAATGCGTGCACAGGAAGGCCTTGGCACCAACGGCCTCCGCGGCCTTCATCACCTCGCCGATCTCCTTGTCGGTGTCGGTGATGAAATTGTTGATGGCCACAACCGGAGGCACGCCGAACTTGCGCAGGTTCTCCAGATGCCGCGTGAGGTTCTCGCAGCCCTTGGCGGTGGCCGCGACGTTCTCGTGCTTGAGGTCGTCCTTGGCCACTCCGCCGTGCATCTTGAGCGCGCGCACGGTGGCCACCACCACCGTCGCTGCGGGGGTGAGGCCGGCCTTGCGGCACTTGATGTCGAAGAACTTCTCGGCCCCGAGGTCGGCGCCGAAGCCGGCTTCCGTCACCACGTAGTCGCACAGCTTGAGCGCGGTCTTGGTGGCGAGCACCGAGTTGCAGCCATGCGCGATGTTGGCAAACGGCCCGCCGTGAATGAAGACCGGGTTGTTCTCCAGGGTCTGCACCAGGTTCGGCATCAGCGCGTCCTTCAGAAGAACGGTCATCGCGCCATCGCCCTTGATGTCGCGCGCGAGAATTGGCTTCCTGTCACGGGTGTAGCCGATGACGATGCTGCCGAGCCGGCGCTCCAGGTCCTTGAGGTCCATGGCGAGGCACAGGATCGCCATCACCTCGGAGGCCACCGTGATGTCGAAGCCGTCTTCGCGCGGGAAGCCGTTGGCGGTGCCGCCCAGCGAGTTGACGATGGACCGAAGCGCGCGGTCATTCATGTCGAGCACGCGGCGCCAGGCCACGCGGCGCGCGTCGAAACCCAGCGCGTTGCCCCAGTAGACGTGGTTATCGAGCATCGCCGCCAGCAGGTTGTGCGCGCTGGTGATGGCGTGGAAGTCGCCCGTGAAGTGCAGGTTGATATCCTCCATCGGTACCACTTGGGCGTAGCCGCCGCCGGCTGCACCGCCCTTGACGCCGAAGCACGGCCCCAGGGAGGGCTCGCGCAGGCAGCTCATGGCACGCTTGCCGATGCGGTTGAGGCCATCGCCGAGACCCACCGTTGTGGTGGTCTTGCCCTCACCCGCCGGCGTCGGCGTGATGGCGGTGACCAGGATCAGCTTGCCGTCCCGGTTGTTCTGCGCCTGGTTGATGAAGTCGAAGGACACCTTGGCCTTGTAGGGCCCGTAGTTCAGCAGCGCGTCTGCCGGAATGCCGATCGTCCTGCCCACCTCGGCGATGGGCTTCTTGCTCGCCTCGCGGGCGATCTCGATATCCGACTTGATAGCCATACTCTTCTTCCCTCCTGCGTACTCGCGCAGCTGTTTGAACGTGTGGGATGCGGTTAGGGCTTCGGCGCCGACCTCTCGAAAGCATCGCCGGCGCCAACGCCCGCGGCCTTGGCCCATTCCGCCGCCGCAACCTTCTTGCCGTCTGCACCCCGTACGCGCTTGGCAAGAATCGAGCCGCCCTGAGCCGCAACGGTCATGCCTTGGTCGTTGATCGCCAGGACGCGGCCCGGCGGGCCGTCCGCCGCGACCTTGGCGGAGTCGAAGATGTCGACCTTTGCGCCCCTAATGGTGCTCCACGCGCCCGGTGCGGGATTGGCGGCTCGGATCAGGTTGTAGACCTCGGCGACGGGCTTGCCCCAGTCGATCTCGGCGATCTCTCTCTTGAACCAGCTCTCGTAGGAGCCGTCGGCAAGGTTCTGCGCGTGCCTCAGCTTCACCCCGGCGCGCACCAGCTCCAGCCCCTCGATCATGGCATCGACGCCCATCGGGAAGAGCTTCTTGAAGTACACGTCGCCCAGCGTCTCGTCGGCCCCGATCTCAACCGACTTCTGGATCAGGATGGGGCCCTCGTCGAGACCCTCGTTCGGCCAGAAGATGGACAGGCCGGTGCGCGTCTTGCCCATGGCAATGGGCCAGTTGATGGACGACGGCCCGCGGTGCGCCGGCAGCAGCGAGGGGTGATACTGGAAGGTGCCGAACCGCGGCGTGTCCAGCACCGGCTGCGGCACGAACAGCAGCACGTAGGCCATCATGCAGACGTCGGCGTTGAACGACCTCATGAGGTCCAGCGCTTCCGGCGTCTTCCAGCTCTTGGGCTGATGGAGAGGCAGGCCTTTCTCCTTGGCGAGCACCTTGAGCGGGTCCTCGGGCCGGCCGGCCTTGTCCGGCGCGCAGCATACCGCAACAATGTTCTCGTTGCGGTCCAGAAGCCTCTCGAGGACGGCCTTGCCGAAGGCCTCCTGTCCATGCACGACAATCCGCATCGGGGTTCCTCGCTCGGATTTTGGGATGGGCGCCTACCGATGCAGGCGCGCTCGATGGCCGGCCTCCTGCCGCGTCTGAGAGCTACTCCGCAGCGGCCTTCTTGGCGGCCGCCGTGGCGCCGGCCTCCGCCAGCGCCCGCACATCGGCCGGGGTGTAGCCGAGCTCGGCCAGAACCTCCTCGGTGTGCTCGCCAAGAAGCGGTGAGCGCTGCACCTGGCTGGGGCTTGCGGAGAGCTTGATGGGATTGCCGACCGAGAGATACTTGCCGCGCGTGGGGTGGTCCACCTCCACCATGGTACCGCTGGCGAAGAGCGACTTGTCCTCCGCCAGTTCCTTCATGGAGAGAATGGGCCCGCAGGGGACGTCGTACTGGTTGAGGATGTCCATGGCCTCGAACTTATCTTTGGTCATGGTCCACTTCTCGATGCGGGCGAAGATCTCATTGAGACGCGGCAGGCGCGCGGCCGGCTTGGCGTAGTCGGGGTGCGTCTTCCAGCCGGGCTCGCCGATCACTTCGCAGATCGCCTCCCACACCGGCGCCTGCGTGATGAAGTAGATGTAGGCGTCGGGATCGGTCTCCCAGCCCTTGCACTTGAGGATTCGCCCTGGCTGGCCGCCACCGGAGTCGTTGCCAGCCCGCGGCACGGCCGGGCCGAACGGGATGCCCTCGCCGTGCTGGCTGTACTCCGTGAGCGGCCCGTGCGCGAGGCGCTGCTGATCGCGCATCTTGACTCGACACAGGTTCAGGACGCCGTCCTGCATGGCGCAGGTGACGCGCTGGCCCTTGCCTGAAATGGTACGGTGGTAGAGCGCCGTGACGATGCCCAGGGCCAGATGCAGGCCCGTGCCGCTGTCGCCGATCTGGGCACCAGTCACCAGCGGCGGCCCCTCGCGAAAACCAGTCGTGGAGGCGGCACCCCCGGTGCACTGGGCCACGTTCTCGTAGACCTTGCAGTCCTCATAGGGGCCGGGTCCGAAGCCCTTGACGGAGGCGTAGATCATGCGCGGATTGAGCTCCTGGATGTGCTCCCAGGTGAGCCCCATGCGGTCGAGTGCGCCCGGCGCGAAATTCTCCACCAGCACGTCGCAGTGCTTCACCAGCCGCTCCAGGACCTCCATGCCCTTCCTGTTCTTGCTGTCGATGGTGATCGACCGCTTGTTGTGGTTCAGCATGGTGAAGTAGAGGCTGTCGGCGTTGGGCACGTCCCGCAGCTGGCCGCGCGTGATGTCGCCAACGCCGGGCCGCTCCACCTTGATCACGTCGGCGCCGAACCAGGCCAGCAGCTGCGTGCAGGTCGGCCCCGACTGAACGTGGGTGAAATCGAGAATCTTGACGCCTTCGAGTGCTTTGCCCATGCGGGTCTCCCCTATTCCACTTACCCTGGCCTTGCGGCCTTGTTGCCTTACGCTTGGCCCTGACGCCGTGCCCTAAACGTGTCGAACCACGCGGTCGCGCCAACCTTGCGTCGGTCTCTAATCCGTAGTGTCCCTGGGTTGTCCGTCCCGTGAGCCCCGACAGCGCCGGATCTTCGAAGTCGATGTGGCGCTAGAAATCGCGACACGTTGATCGTGAGGCCGACGTTCTCGAAGGTGACGGTGTTGTCGCACTGATCGAACTCCGACATGGGCCGCTACCTCTGCTGTTTGCAACATGGGGTTGGCCCTGCGGCCCAACCCGCCCTACCGGCTAGGCCTTCTTCTTCAGCGCGCTCTGCGGGTTGAGGTTGCCGATGCGACCGCTCTCGCTGCCCGAGGCCGGATCGATCACGGCGTTGATGAGGGTCGGCTTGCCGGAGTCCATGGCGGCGTTGACGGCGCCCTTCAGCTCGTCGGGGGTCGTGGCATTGACGCCGACGCCGCCGAAGGCCTCGATCAGCTTGTCGTAGCGCGAGCCTTTGACGAACACGGTGGTCGCCGGGTCGGACCCGCCGACGGGGTTGACATCGACGCCGCGGTAAATGCCGTCGTTGTTGAACACGACCACGCAGACGGGGAGCCTGTAGCGGCAAATGGTCTCGACCTCCATGCCGGAGAAGCCGAAGGCGCTATCGCCTTCAACCGCCAGCACCGGCTTGCCGGTCTCGATGGCCGCGGCGATGGCGAAACCCATGCCGATGCCCATCACGCCCCAGGTGCCCACGTCCAGGCGCTTCCTCGGCTGGTACATGTCGATGACGCCGCGGGCGAGATCGAGCGTGTTGGCGCCCTCGTTGACGAGGATCGCGTCGGGCCGCTCCTTGATGACGGCGCGCAGTGCGCCGAGCGCGCCGTGAAAGTCCATGGGCGCCGAATTCTTCATGAGCCGCGGCGCCATCTTGGCGATGTTCTCTTCCCTCTTGGCGTTGACCGTCTGGATCCACTCGGCCGGCGGGGGGGACCAGCCGCCGCCGAGGCCATCGACCAGCGCCGACACGCACGAGCCGATGTCGCCCACCAGCGGCGCGGCGATTTCCACGTTGGAGTCCATCTCCCTGGGCTCGATGTCGATCTGAACGAACTTCTTGGAGCGCGGCTCGCCCCAGGTCTTGCCCTTGCCGTGCGAGAGCAGCCAGTTGAGGCGCGCGCCGACCAGCATCACCACGTCGGCATCCTTGAGCACCAGCGAGCGCGCCGCGCCGGCGCACTGCGGATGGGTGTCGGGCAGCAGTCCCTTGGCCATGCTCATGGGCAGGAATGGAATGCCACTCTTCTCGATGAGCGCGCGGATGGCGTCGTCGGCCTGCGCGTAGGCCGCACCCTTGCCCAGGATGATCAGCGGACGCTTGGCGCTCTTTAGCACGTCGAGGGCGCGCTTGACCGCGGCCGAAGCCGGTAGCTGCGCCGGCGCCGGGTCGATGACCTTGACCAGCGACCTGGCGCCGACCTTGGCGTCCACAACCTGGGCGAACAGCTTGGCCGGCAGGTCGAGATAGACGCCGCCCGGGCGCCCCGACACCGCGGCGCGGATGGCGCGCGCCACGCCGACGCCGATGTCGGCCGCGTGCAGCACGCGGAAAGCGGCCTTGCACAGCGGCTTGGCGATGGCGAGCTGGTCCATCTCCTCGTAGTCGCCCTGCTGCAGGTCGACGATTTCCCGCTCCGATGAGCCGGAGATAAGGATCATCGGGAAGCAGTTGGTGGTGGCATTGGCGAGGGCGGTGAGGCCATTGAGAAAGCCCGGCGCCGACACCGTGAGGCAGATGCCGGGCTTCTTGGTCAGAAAGCCGGCAATTGAGGCTGCATAGCCGGCGCTCTGCTCGTGGCGGAACGAGACGACGCGGATCCCGGCCGCCTGCGCCATACGGCCGAGGTCGGTGATGGGGATACCCGGCACGTTGTAGATGGTGGTGACGCCGTTGAGCTTCAGCGCGTCGATGACAAGGTGAAAGCCGTCCGTCAGCTCGGGCTGGCCGGCCGTGGTTATGTCGATGTCTTGAGCCGTTTCTGGCATCCTGCTACCTCCCTCACGATTCTTGGCCTGTCCGATCGCGACTTTCCCCGCCGATGGCCTGCCGCGCAGTTATCCTAATCCGGGCACGGGTGTCCTCGCGGCCATGCGCACCTTCTGCGTTCCTGCTCGTTTTCGACATCGCGGCTTCCGACATCCGGCGCGTTCACGCTCAATCGAGGGTCACGAAGCGCTCGACGTGATCCCTGAGCCGCAGTGTGTGCTCGCGCACCAGGCGCTCGGCGCCTTCGGTGTCGCGCGCCTCCAGGGCGTTCACGATCTCCTTGTGGTCGATGATCGAGCGCTTGGCGCGGTCCTGCTCGAAGATGGTGCGCTGCCTTATGGCGCGCACGTGGAAGAACAGCCCGTCGGTGATCTCGGCGATCAGCGGACACTTGCCCAATGCGATGATCGCCTGGTGGAACTTGATGTTGGCGTCCGAGTACTCACCCATCTTGTTGGCGATCCTGTCCTGGGAGAACTGGTCCACCAGCGTGTGCAGTGCCGACAGCTCGCGCCCGCTTGCCTCTTTGGTGGCCAGTCGCGCCGCCATGCTCTCCAGCGCCGCCCATACCGTGATCATGTCGAGGATCTCGGCCTTGGTCTTGCGCACGATGAAAATGCCGCGGCGGGCCACGATCTTGACGAGGCCCTCCTGATCGAGCTGGGCGAGCGCCTCCCTGAGTGGGGTGCGGCTAACACCGAAGCGCTGGGACAGGTCGCGCTCGTCGAGCCGTAGCTCGGCGTCGTCGGCATAGATATTCATATTGGTGATGGCCGCCTTCAGCGCCTCGTAGGCGCGCGCCTTGAGGCTCAGTCCCTCGCCGATCGGGCCGATCTTGAGTTGGGTATCGGGCACGTCGCATCGCTCACGGCAGCGCCCGCCTAGCCCCGTCGGACGCTTGGTGGTCTCTGGTATACCATACACCACAGGCCGGACCGGATGCAAGCGTCCGAGCGCCTGGCCACGTCTCGACGAGGACGAAAGGCGTGGAGGCGATCTGGACCTCGCACCGACCCCGGGGGACGGTCTTTTGTGCGTGGGGGAACGAGCAATGTGCAGCCGTACGGCAAGCTGGCAGCCATCACCCTTCAGATCACCCCATAGATCACCCCATAGATCACCCCATGATGATCTGCCTGCATTGCAATGCAACTTTCGCCATCGGCGCCTCACCTCTGGATCCCGCCCCCGTCGAGGATGCCCGCGGGGGTTCATGTCTGGCGTTGCGTTTGTTGCGTTGGTCCGTGGGCCCGACCCCCCGGACATCAGGCATTGTGTAACACAACTGGTATTCAATATGCCAGCACTCGGCGCCATGCCAAGGGTCAACCTTCGCGCTGCAGCTTACCCCGTGCGATCGTGTTGCGTTGCAACGTGCCTATCACGAGGTCGAATAAAGTGGCTGGGCATGGATACCCCATCGAGGCTGGTTCCTGGACCAGTGGGGGGACCATGGAGACCCTGGGGACGATGGGGACCCATCGGGACTGGTGGAGACCATCGGGACCATGGAAACCCATGGGGACAATGGGGACCGGTGATGGCCCAAAGTCGTGATCTTGGTGGACGGCATTCGCACCCGCATGCGCCCCCGGGATGTGGCTACCGGCATGGGCTCCCGGCATGGGCTCCCGGCATGG
>JAFMSC010000444.1 GCA_017353825.1 Hyphomicrobiaceae bacterium
GCCGAGTTCGGACGCAACCTCGAGTACTACACGGGCTTCGTGTTTGAGGTGATCGCGTCGGCGCTCGGGCCGAAGAGCCCGGTGGCCGGCGGCGGGCGCTACGACGGCCTGTTGGCCCAGGTCGGCGCTTCCGCCAACGTGCCCGCCGTCGGCGCCTCCATCCACACCGAGCGGTTGCTGTCCGCCCTGCAGGAGTCGGAGACTGGGGCGCGCCATCAACCTCTTGCGAGCGCCATCTCCACACATGAGGGCTGGGTCAAGCGAGCCAAGGAATAGCTGACATGGATGACCGATATGGAACCGTGCCGCGCCAACGTCGATGGGCTGGGGCCCATGCCCGATGAGGCAGACGCGTTCGCTCAGTGGGCTGGCGCGCGCCGCTTCCGGGACTTGGCATTGGAGCGACGGCGCGAATTCGGCCGGCCAGGGCGCAACATCACCGACCTGTCCCAGCACTCAGCATTGAGCGCCCTGGCCAACAAGGTGGATTGGATCAAAGCGGTTCCGGTGCACGCCCTGCAGATGGCGGTGTGGGCTATCGATCGTGTCTTCCAGCGCCACCTCTGGGGTCTTGGCCGCTATCCCAAGCCGCGCGAGAAGGTCAAGGACGACAGCTTCATCTTGCCCAACCCGGCCGATCTGGGCTTGCGCCGTTACCACAGGCACCATGGGGCGGTTCGGATACCCAAAGTCAGCTGGATAACACTGCGTGGCTGGCGCCCGCGCAGCGGCGAGCTGCGCTCCATACCGAACGGCTGCCAGGCTGGCCATTGGTACGCCACCCCGGCGTGGCGCAAACCGGTGTCGACACCAGCGCCGCCCGTCTTGCCGACGGTCGGCATCGATCGCAGCATTGAGGCGCCTGCGGCGTTGAGCAGGGGACGCCCGCTCGCGCCGCGCATTTTTCGGGCCAGGAGCTTGGCCGTTGAGCCTCCCAAGCGAACCCTAAGCAGGGTCGGCAAGAGGAAGCGCCGAGAGGAGGAGGCCCATGCCGCTTAAGCGACCTCTTGCAAGCCACAGCCTTCAGGCCGGGGAACGTGTCACCGGCAAGTTGATCCTGGCCCTGCCGTCCAAGGGACGGCTGATGGAGCAGTGCAACGCCGCCTTGGCGCGCGCCGGGCTCGTTGTCACCAAGCCGTCGGGTGCCGCGCGCGGCTACAAGGCGGAGATCGAGGGCTTCCCCGGCGTGGAGGTGAACCTGGTGTCGTCCGCCGAGATCGCCCAGTTCTTGAAGACCGGCGCAGCCCACTTGGGCGTCACCGGCGAGGACCTGATCCGCGAGACCATGGCCGATGCCGAGGACCGCGTTCGCTTCCTGGCGCCGCTCGGCTTCGGCTTCGCCGACGTAGTGGTGGCGGTGCCGGCCTGCTGGCTCGACGTACGCCGCATGGCCGACCTGGAGCAGATGTCGGTGGCGTTCCGGCGCTTGCACGGCCGGCGCGTGCGCGTCGCGACCAAGTTCATGAACTTGACGCGGCGCTATTTCGCGCAGATGGGCGTGACGGGCTATCGCATCGTGGAGAGCCTGGGCGCCACCGAGGGCACGCCCGCCGCCGGCCTCGCCGAGCTGATCGTGGATATCACCACCACGGGCGCCACCCTGCAGGCCAACGGCCTCAGAGTGCTCGACGACGGCGTCATCCTCAGGTCGCAGGCCAACCTGATAGCGTCGAAGGGCGCCACCTGGACAGCTGAGCTTGCCGCCACCGAGGCGCAGTTCGCCGCGCGGTTTCGGCGCTCGGAATAGCACAGGCACACCTGTTACCCCCGGCTTGCCTCGGTGTACGACACTGTGGGAACTGTCGGCGTCGAGTCATTCATTCGCCGTGGGTTGGCCGGACGCCAAGCTACCCGTAGGCGCGAGCTAGGAGGATCGCCGCGGGAGCTAGCCCAACTTGCGCAGAATCGGGGGGTGGGTCTAGACAAATCAAGGCCTTAGCCGAGAAGTCGGCACTACATTTTCAGTTCGAGTGGTAGAGGTCAGGCATTGGCCGCGAGTGCCGGCCGCTCCTGCTCGGCGAGGCGCAGGCGCTTGGGCAGGACGACACCGAGGCGGTCGAGAAGAGCGGCCTGGGGGGCGTCGGGCTGGGTGACGCAGCGCAAGCGGATGTGGCCGTGGGTGGCGGTCGGCAGCACCACGTCGTGGGCCTGGATGCGCGCAAGCTCTTCGTACATGCGCCAGCAGAGCCATCTCCGCCGCCAAAGAAAAGGCCCAAGGTCGTCACTACACGCCGCCGCGCACCACTTCTCGTCACCCAACCCCTTGATCCACCAGCGCCGCCGCGACAAATCGACTCGGGGTTTTGCCGCCCAACTGCGCAAGTTGGGCTAGGAGCATCGCATCATCATGGACCATTTCGATGGGCTTCACAGTTTCGACGACCTGGCCCGAGACGGCCCGCCGCGTCGCAGACATGTGGCTCTAGCCCATTAAGCACGCGGCCCGGGCGGCGGTGACCGTGTCGGTGGCGGCGGGTACCATCTCCCCTCTCCACAGACCTGGCCGCAACCGCTCATGAGCCAGACACCGCAGGTCGTTTTTCTCACCCGTGGCAGGGGCGTGCATCGCCATCAGCTCACAGCATTCGAATACGCGCTCCGCGATGCGGACATCGAGCAGCAGAACCTGGTGAGCGTGTCGTCCATCCTGCCGGCAGGCTGCAAGTTGATTGCACGCGAGGCCGGCGTCGCCATGCTGCAGCCGGGCGAGATCACCTACTGCGTGCTCGCCCGTGCGGAGACCAACGAGCCGGGACGACGGATCTCGGCCAGCATCGGCCTGGCGCGGCCGGCCGATCCCCAACTCTACGGCTACATCTCCGAGTATCACGGCTTCGGCAAGACCGAGACCGAAAGCGGCGATTACGCCGAGGACCTCGCCGCGACCATGTTGGCCTCCACGCTCGGCATCGAGTTCGACCCTGATGCGGCCTGGAACGAGCGCCGCAAGCTCTACGAGACAAGCGAGTTGATCGTCGACACGCTGTCGATCACCGCGGTCGCCGAGGGGGCCCCGCGCGACCAATGGACCTGCGTCGTTGCCGCCGCCGTCTTCAAGCTGAGCAGGCCCGCGGCGCCGTGAGTGCACGCAGCGTAAGGTCGAGGCAAGTGCAGGCCCAACCTACGCCATCACCCCAACGTTCGCACCTCACCTGGCCGCAGCGCCGCGAACCGGTCGGGCGGGACGCCGCGCTGGGCGAGGGCGTCGGCGAGGTCGAGAGTGGGCTGGTCCACGGCCTCGTTGGTGAGGCGGAAGGTGCCCCAATGGTGGCCGAGCCCCTGAGCGGCGCCGCACAGCCCCAACGCCTGAACCGCGTCGGCAGGGTTCATGTGGCTCGGCCGCATGAACCACCTGGGCTCGTAGGCGCCGATGGGGAGCAGGGCCAAACCCAGGCCCGGATGGCGGCGCCCCACCCGCGTGAACAGCGCGCCGTCACCGAAGCCGCTGTCGCCCACGGCGTAGAGCTTGTTCGCGCT
>JAFMSC010000445.1 GCA_017353825.1 Hyphomicrobiaceae bacterium
GAGGCGATCGAGCGCCTGCTGGGCGAAGGCGCGGGCAAGGAGGGCGCGGCGGGCCCGCTCTCGGGGCGGCACGTGCTCGTCACCAGCGGCCCCACGCACGAGCCCATCGATCCCGTCCGCTACATCGCCAATCGGTCGTCCGGCAAGCAGGGCGTCGCCATTGCCGCGGAGGCCGCGCGGCTCGGTGCGCGCGTCACGCTCGTGACCGGCCCGGTAAGCGGCGCGGTGACCGGCGCGCTACCCGCTGGCGTCCATGTGGTCGGGGTCGAAACGGCGGTGGAGATGCTCGGCGCCGTGCGCACCCGGCTCCCCGCCGACATCGCCGTGTTCGCCGCGGCCGTGGCCGACTGGCGCGTCGCGCGGACGGCGGCGCAGAAGCTCAAGAAGCGCGGCTCCAAGGAGGCGCCACGGCTCGAGTTGGTGGAGAACCCCGACATCCTCAAGACCATCGCCACGGCGCCAATCGCCGAGCGACCGCCCCTCGTCATCGGCTTCGCGGCCGAGACCGAGAATGTGGTGGAGAACGCAAAGGCCAAGCGCAAGGCCAAGGGCGCCAACTGGATCGTCGCCAACGACGTGTCGCCCCCCACCGGCGTCATGGGCGGCGACCGCAACCTGGTGCATCTCGTCACGCCCGAGGGTGTTGACAGCTGGCCCGAGCTCGACAAGGCAGCCGTGGCGCAGCGTCTGATGGCGAGCGCCGCGGAGTGGCTGGCCGAGAACACCGCCGCCGTATGAGCGCAACGTCACAAGGCCGCGCGCGGCGCGTCAAGGTGGTGCGCTTGACGCATGGCGCCGGACTTCCGCTTCCCACATATCACTCGGCGGGCGCAGCGGGCCTCGACCTGGTGGCTGCCGTGGCAGCGCGGGTGGTGCTTCGGCCGGGCCAGCGCGCCCTCATTCCCACCGGCCTGGTCCTGGAGTTGCCCGCAGGCTTCGAGGCCCAGGTGCGCCCACGTTCCGGCCTGGCGCTGAAGCATGGCATCACGGTCTTGAACACCCCTGGCACCATCGACAGCGACTACCGCGGCGAAGTAGCGGTGATCCTCGTCAACCTCGGCGACCGTCCCTTCACCGTGGAGCGCGGCGAGCGCATCGCCCAGCTCATCATCGTCCGCCACGAACGCGTCGAGCTGGCCGAGGCTTCCACCATCTCCCCCACCCGCCGCGGCGCGGCCGGGTTCGGCTCCACCGGCCGTGGCGCAAAGGGGCGTGGAAGGCGCAAGTAGCTCCGATACGGGAGCAACAGGGGGTCGTTCTGAGGCCGTCGAGTTTCGATGGCGCTCGCCCGCAAACGTCACCCCGGGCGGACCCAGATCACATCCGCGCAAGGGTGCCCCCCCGTGGCCCCCTTGCGAACGCGAAGTTGGGGCATTCGCATGTACGGGCGCATGTACGGGCGCATGCACCGGAGGCTACGCTTGCCTTCCCGCAATGACGCCGGTTTGCAGCGCACCCAGCACCCCAGTGAAGCGACATGGTTGCCGCCAGCCGGGGGCTGGCGACCCGCCGCGCCTACCTCCCCCGGTCAGGGATCTCGATGCGGAACTGGGTGCCGCGGTCGGTGTCCAGGAGGCGGATGGTGCCGCCGTGCGCGGTGACGAGCTCATGCGCAACCGCGAGCCCCAGGCCGGTGCCGCCCTTGCGCGCCGATCCCTGGAACGCCTGGAACAGATGCGCGCGCGCTTTCTCGGGCACGCCCGGCCCGTCGTCGAACACGTCGATGATGACGTGGCTGCCGTTGCGCGCGGCCGATACGCGGATATGGCCCTGGACGTTCTCCTGCTGCTCGATCGCCTGCAGGGCATTGCGGCACAGGTTGCTCAGCACCCGGTAGAGCTGGTCGCGGTCGGCGTCGATATGGAGGTTCTCATTCACTTCGACGGTCCAGGCAATGCCGTCCTCACGTGGCAGGCCCAAGCTGTCCGCGACATCGGCGACCAGCGCGCGCAGCGGGATCGGTTCGCGCCGCGGTGGCGCCTCCTCGGCGCGCCCGAACCGCAGCGTGCTCTCGCACAGCGTAATGGCACGGTCGAGCGAGGCGATCAGCTTGGGTGCGAAGCGCTGCACGCTGGGGTCGGGAAGGCTGCCCAGGCGGTCCGAGATCAGCTGCGCGTTGGCCAGCATGTTGCGCATGTCGTGGCTGATCTTGCTGACCGCCAACCCGAGCGCAGCCAGGCGGTTCTTCTGCTGCAGCGTGTGGGCAAGTTCGCCCTGCATGTGGGCTAGGCCACGCTCGGCGACGCCGATCTCGTCCTTGCGCCGGGAGGGCACGATGATGCGGCTGGCGTCCTCGGGATTCTGGCTGAAGCTCAAGATGTTGCGCGTGATGCGCATCATCGGTGCCACGAACATGTTGTTGAGCGCGAAGTAGACGAGCGCGGCGGTGATGACCGAGATGATGATGGACAAGACCAGGATGTTGAGGCCGTAGCGGATCATCGCCGCCTTGAGAGCCCCCTCGGGCAGAACGATGTGGATGGTGTCGCCGGCCACCGGCTCACCCACCACTGCGATGACGCGGTCGTCGTCGGCGAAGAAGACCGCCATGGCATCCCAGATCAGACGTGCGCGCAACGCCACGTCGTTCCAGAACCCGCCCGCACGGCCCGTCGCGGTGAGGTCGTAAACCGCGCTGATCGGGTCCTGCCGCTCTGGCGCCAGGACCAGGGCATTCTGCCCGTTGCGACGCCACGATACGGCGCGCACCTGGGCGGTGCGCAACAGCTCGGTTCGCAGAGGGTCGGGGACACTGCCCTCGCCCCGATCCTGGGTCGCGAGCGCCGCCAACCGGGCGGCCGTCAAACGATCGGAAAGCCAGCTGATGCGGTGGTTGGCCACCGACGGCACGAAGATCAGCACCTCGGCCAGCATGACGAACAGCAGCGTGAGCAGCAGGAGCTTGGCCGACAGGCCAAGCCGCTCCCGCACGCCCCAGACCATCCAGCGCGCGGCCCTGGCGCGCTGCCAGAGCCGGCCCGTCCAGCTCAACGCCTCCTCGATCATGTCGCGCGGCACACGCCCACCTCGTTGCTTGCCTCGCGGTCGCTAGCCGAGCTTTGCCAGCCAGCCAACGGTCTTGCGCACCAGCGGCCTCACAGCCGCGGCAGCATAATAGCCGAAAGCGGCGCGCTTGTTGATCTCAGTCAAGGTCGGATATGGGGAAATCCAGCCCGTCATGGCCTTGATGTCAAGTCCCTGGGCTACTGCCAGCGACCACATTTGGATCAACTCACCGGCCTGGGCGCCCACCATTCCCGCCCCCTTGATCCGGCCCCGGGCGTCGGTGACGACCTTTACCAGGCCCGTCGTCGTGTACTCGGTGTGGGCGCGATCGTTCTCGCAGTAGGGCCAGCGGTAGATTCGAATCCGCCCTTCCTGCCGCCGCGCCGCGTCCTCGCTTAGCCCGACTGAGGCCAGCTCTGGATCTGTGAACGTAACCCACGGGATGATGCTGTCGTGCACGGTTGCAGG
>JAFMSC010000446.1 GCA_017353825.1 Hyphomicrobiaceae bacterium
CGTCATCCTCCCCAATGTGCCGGCGATGATCGAGGCGCACTACGGCGTGCCCATGCTCGGCGCCGTGCTGCATGCGCTCAACACCCGGCTCGACGCCGCGACCATTGCCTTTCAGCTTGACCACGCCGAGGCCAAGGCGGTGATCTGCGACCGGGAGTTCGCGCCGGTGCTGCGTCAGGCACTCGCGCAGGCCCAGGTGCGGCCGCTCATCATCGATGTTGACGACCAGGAGTTCCCGCAGCCCAGCGCACCGCTGTCGGACCTCGGCTACGAGGCGTTCCTGGCCGGGGGCGACCCCGAGTTCCGCTGGCGCATGCCCGAGGATGAATGGGACGCCATTGCCCTCAACTACACCTCGGGCACCACCGGCAATCCCAAGGGCGTGGTCTACAGCCACCGCGGCGCCGCGCTCATGTGTTACGCTAACGCGCTATCCGCTAGTCTCGGGCTGCACCCCGTCTATCTGTGGACGCTGCCCATGTTCCACTGCAACGGCTGGTGCTTCCCCTGGGCCCTGCCGGCGGTGGCGGGCACGCACGTTTGCCTGCGCTGGGTGCGCGCCGAGCCCATCTTCGCGGCCATCGCCGAGCACAAGGTCACGCACCTGTGCGGCGCGCCTATCGTCATGGCCACGCTGCTCAACGCCAAGCCCGAGGAAAAGCGCGCACTGCCCCACCGAGTGGAGTTCGTCACCGCCGCCGCGCCGCCGCCGGAGGCCGTGCTCGCCGCCATGGCCGAGGCTGGCTTCAACGTCACCCACGTCTATGGACTGACCGAGGTCTATGGACCCGCGGTGGTCAACGAGTGGCACGCGGACTGGAACGCGCGCCCCGCCGCCGAGCAGGCCGCGCTGAAGGCGCGCCAGGGCGTGCGCTATGCCGCGCTGGAAGCGCTGACGGTGATGGACCCGGGCACCATGGCACCAGTGCCGGCCGACGGCGTCTCCCTCGGCGAGGTGATGTTCCGCGGCAACATCGTCATGAAGGGCTACCTCAAGAACCCGAAGGCGACCGAAGCGGCCTTTGCTGGAGGCTGGTTCCACTCGGGCGACCTTGGCGTGCTGCACCCGGACGGCTACATCCAGCTCAAGGACCGTTCCAAGGACATCATCATCTCCGGCGGCGAGAACATCTCCTCCATAGAGGTGGAAGACGTGATCTATAGGCACCAAGCGGTGGCCGTCTGCGCCGTGGTGGCCAAACCCGACGCCAAGTGGGGCGAGACGCCGGCGGCGTTTATCGAACTGAAGCCCGGCGTGCCGGCGCCGACGGCGGAAGACATCATCGCCCATTGCCGCGACCACCTCGCCGCCTACAAGGTGCCCCGCTACGTGGCCTTCACGGAGCTGCCCAAGACCAGCACCGGCAAGATCCAGAAATTCCAGCTCCGCGAACGCGCCAAGGGAGCGTAAGCCGCCGCACCTGTGCTGAGCGGCAAAGGCACTCGCCAAGCCGCAGACAACATCTTGGGCTCATATAGGTCCCTCGCCGCTGCCCGCATGGGCACCGATGCCTGGGGGATACTATGAGGGCCATCGCCGTTCTTGCCTGCGCCTTCGCCCTGGCGTGCGGGGCCGCGGCCGCGGCGCCCAAAAACGCGAACCTGCTGGTGGAACCTCCCATGCGGTTCCACGTGGTGCGCGCCGCCGATCCAAGCTGCGAGCCCAAGTGCCTTGCGTGGATCGCCGCCCAGGGCAAGATCGTCACCGGCACGGCCGAGCAGCTGCGCAAGGTGCTGCGCCGGCTCGGCAATCGCAAGCTGCCGGTCTTTATCGACTCCGGTGGCGGCTCGGTCGGCGAAGCGCTGGCCACGGGCCGACTGATCCGCGCCACAGGCCTGCAGGTGGCGGTCACCAGGACCGAGTTCACGCCGTGCGTGTCGGCCGACGCCGCCTGCCGCAAGGCCGAGTCCGAGGGCGAACTGCGCGGGCGGGCGCACGCCTATCTCTCCAAGTGCGCCTCCTCTTGCGCCTTTGTCCTGGCGGGAGGCGCGCGCCGCCTAGTCGGGCGGCGGACCGAGGTGGGCGTGCACCAGATCACCGTGACGCTGCTCGCACAGACGCTGAGTACCTACGCAAGCATCGGCGGCTACCTGCGCGAGATGGGCATCAGCGATGGGCTGATGAGCCTCATCACGTCGACGCCCACCGACAAGATCCACTGGCTCACGGCCGGCGAGCTGACGCGGACGGGGCTCGCCACTGATTTCATTGACGGCGAGCAGCTGGTGGCCGGCATTGCGCCCGCCCCGCCCAACGCGGGACCGCAGACGCCGGATGCGCCGCAAATGCCACCCCGGGCCGGCACCACTGGCCTCCTCGACAGCCAGCTGATCTGCGCCGAATTCGGCATCTGCGACCGGAGCGCGGCGCAGGCTGAGCCCACTCACGGCATGCCAGGCTCCCGTGTGAGGGCCGACCTGCCGCTTTCCGCCTCGCCGCCTGCGCCAACCACCCCTCCCCTGAGCCTGCCCGATACCGCGCTCTCTCTGGATCATCTGTTCGACTTCTCCCGTCCCGCCGGCTTCACTCGATCGGGGGAGAACGACGAGTTCGGGCGCTCCGTACTCCGGGCGCTGCGCAAGACCATGCCGGATCAGAAGGAGCACGCGCGGGTAACGGTGCGCTTCGTGCTGTCACCGGCTGGCAACCTGGCCGAGCTACGCCTCGTCAAGAGCTCCGGCAACCCGATGCTCGATCAAGCTGTGACGTACGCCGTACGGGAGTCGAGCTTCCCGTTCCCGCCGGCTAACGCGGCGCCGGTCGATCGCACGTTCGTGGTGACGTACATCTACGAGACGCAGCGGGACGGTGAGCGCTGACATGGTGGGAGCGGCACGCGCTGGCCCCAGGCGGAGCCGCCTACGGCGCCGAGGAAATCCCCCATGGGCAGAGTCCCGGTCCGCCGGGGCCCCGTGTTGGCGAGGCGAAGTGGACATGCGATGGGTCAGCTGCACGTGTGGCACGGACGCGCTCTCCTCCCACGTTGCCTTACTCCCCCACGTACTCGCTCAACACCTCGCCCGCCCCATTGAGGCTCGCCGCCCCACCTCACCCTCCGACCCTACCCTGACCCTGGGTCAGACTTGGCCGGCGGCAGGATCCCCATCCCGCCCGCGGCTTGCCTCGCGGGCGCGGGACGCTTACTTGTTGGGCCGACGCCGTAGAGCCGACCTTGTGCCTCCCCAGCCGAGCCTAGCGAAACCGACATGCCCCGCGCGAAGATGGCCCTTCTTCCCGATCGCGGCGTGGTCAGCGTCGCAGGTCCCGATGCGGAAAAATTCCTGAACGGGAGCATCACCGCCGACCTCAACGCGCTGCAAAGCCAGGCCGCGGTGCATTCCGCGCTGCTCACGCCCCAGGGCAAGGTATTGTTCGAGTTCTTCGTAACGGCTGCACCGGGCGGTGGCTTCCTCCTGGAGACGGCCAGAGATTGGGCCGACGCCCTCGTCAAGCGCCTCAAGATGTTCATCC
>JAFMSC010000447.1 GCA_017353825.1 Hyphomicrobiaceae bacterium
GTCGTGGTCGGCGGCGGCTTTGCCGGCGCGACGGCGGCGCGCGCCCTGAAGAAGGCCGATCCGCGCATCGCCGTGACCCTGGTGGAGACGAACCGTACGTTCACCGCCTGCCCGTTCAGCAACCTCGTGATCGCCGGCCTGCGCGATCTGAAGGCGCAGCAGTTCGGCTACGACAAGCTCCCCGCCGACGGCGTCGATGTCGCCTTCGCGACCGCCACCGGGGTCGATGCGCAGGCGCGCACAGTGGCGCTGGATACCGGCGCCACCGTCGCCTATGACCGCTTAATGCTGGCGCCCGGCATCGACATCCTCTGGAGCGGCCTGCCGGGCTACGACGAGGCCGCAGCCGATAAGATGCCACACGCCTGGAAGGCCGGCCCGCAGACGCTGCTCTTGCGGCGCCAGCTGGAGGCCATGGAGGACGGCGGCGTCGTCGTCATGTCCGCACCAGCCAATCCATTCCGCTGCCCGCCCGGTCCCTACGAACGCGCCAGCCTGATCGCGCACTATCTCAAGACCCGGAAGCCCAAATCGAAAGTGATCGTGCTCGATGCCAAGGATCAGTTCTCCAAGCAGCGCCTATTCCAGAACGCCTGGAAGGAGCTCTATCCCGACCACCTGCAGTGGGTGGGCCTGTCGCAGGGCGGCAAGGTCGTGGACGTCAAACCAGCCGAGATGACGCTCGTCACCGAGTTCGGCGAGCACAAGGGTGCTGTGGTCAACGTCATCCCGCCGCAGAAGGCGGGCCGCATCGCTGAGGTTGCCGGTGTCGCTGACAAGACCGGCTGGTGTCCGATCGATCCGGTCACGTTCGAATCCAGGCTCGTGCCCAACATCCACCTGGTCGGAGATGCGATCATCGCCGGGGGTATGCCCAAGTCCGCATTCTCTGCCAACGCCCAGGCCAAGGTGTGCGCCGCCGCCGTCGCCAAGCTGCTCGCGGGTGAGGTGCCGGGCCAGCCGAAGCTCATCAACACCTGCTACAGCGTGGTGGCACCCGGCTACGGCATTACCGTCGCTGGCGTCTATCAGCCGGTGAACGGGGTCCTGACGGAGGTTCCGGGCTCCGGCGGCCTCAGTCCGGTGGAGGCCGCGGCATCGTTCCGCGCCCAGGAGGCCCTGTTCGCCGAAGGCTGGTTCAATACCATCACCGGCGAGGTGTTCGGTTGAGCTGCCCCTTCCGTGCCACGTCGGCCGCCGGGCTCACCGCACTCTGGCTGGCGGCGGCCCTGCCCGCGGCCGGCGCCGAGGAGGGCCTGCGGTTATTCGCGGTTGTGGGCGACGCGATCCCGGCCTCTCTCACCGGCGCCAAGGGCGACACGGAGCGCGGCCGCGCCATCGTCGCCGACCGGCACGTGGGGCTGTGCCTGCTCTGCCACTCAGGCCCGTTCCCGGAGGAGCCGCTGCAGGGCACGCTTGCCCCCGACCTGAGGGGCGTGGGCAGCCGCTGGTCGGAAGGTCAGCTGCGGCTGAGGGTCGTCGATGCCGCGCGGCTCAACCCTGGCACCATCATGCCACCCTACTACCGCACCGATGGTCTCAACCGCGTGGCGCCATCGGTGCGCGGTAAACCGGTGTTGACGGCCGATGAAATCGAAGACGTGGTAGCGTTCCTGGTGACGCTTAGGGAGTAGCGCGCGATGTCGGCAACGGACGACGGCAAGAAGATGACGCGACGCGAGGTCCTCAAGATCACCGGGGCCCTGGCTCTGGGCGGCACGGCCGCCCCGGCCGCCGTCTCTCCAGCCGCCGCCACGCCGGCCGAGATGCAGGCCGCCGTGGCCAGCGTGGTCGGCGACGTCAAGGTCACCCAAGGCCGGGTCAAGCTCGACATCCCGCCGCTGGTTGAGAATGGCAACACGGTGCCATGCACCGTCACGGTCGAGAGCCCCATGACTGCCGCCGACCATGTGCGCGCCATCCACGTGTTCGCCGAACGCAACCCGCAGCCCTACGTCATCAGTGCGACGCTCGGCCCGCGCACCGGTCGCGCCAGCATCTCCGTCCGCATGCGCCTGCGCGACTCGCAGACCGTACTCGCCATCGCCCAGATGTCCGACGGCAGCTTCTGGTCGGACCGCATCAATGTCATCGTCACCACCGGCGCCTGCCTGGAGGACGTCCTCTGATGGCCCGCGCCCTCATCAACGCTCCGGCCAGAGCCCGCCGCGGGTCCGTCATCGAGATCAAGACGCTCATCTCGCATATCATGGAGACGGGCTTCCGCTACACGCAGACGGGCCAGGCGGTGCCGCGCGACATCGTCACCGATTTCACCGCTACCTATAATGGCGAGGAGGTCTTCCGCGCGCGGCTCTATCCCGCCATCGCCGCCAATCCGTTCATCAGCTTCCACACGCTCGCCACCGAGAGCGGCACCATCGAGCTGAAGTGGACCGGCGACAACGGCTTCTCCGCCACCGAGCAGGTCCGGATCACGGTGGAATGAGCGTATGCTGCGCACCGCCCAACTCATCGTCGCCGTTTCTCTCGCCGTGGCGCTGGCGGCATCGGAGGAGATCCCCCTATCGGAGCGGCACTCCAGCTACCAGGACATGAGCGCCGAGACCAGGGCCATGCAGGACCACGACGCCGAGAACCCGGGCATGCTGTGGGTGCTCGACGGTGAGGCTCTGTGGCAGACGAAGGCCGGCAAGGCGGCCATCGCCTGCGCCGGGTGCCACGGCGACGCTGAGACGAGCATGAAGGGTGTGGCCGCGCGCTATCCGGCGTACGATGCCAGGCGCGGGACGGCCATCGACCTCGCGGGCCGCATCAACGTCTGCCGCACCGACCACCAGCAGTCGCCCGAGCTGGCGCGCGAAAGCCGCGATCTGCTCGCCCTCACGGCCCTCGTCGCGCGCCAGTCGCACGGCCTTCCCATCGACAGCGACGAGGCGCGCCTGCGGCCTTTCATCGATGCTGGGCGTGCCATCTTCACCGCCCGCCAGGGCCAGCTCGACCTCGCCTGCGCGCACTGCCACGACGCCAACCGCGGCAAGAAGCTCGCCGGCATCACACTGTCGCAGGGCCACCCCACTGGCTATCCGCTCTACCGCCTGGAATGGCAGACGCTGGGCTCCCTGCAGCGCCGCCTGCGCAACTGCCTGATTGGCATGCGCGCCGAGCCCTACGCCTACGGCGCGCCCGAGTACATCGCGCTGGAGGCCTACCTCATGTGGCGCGCACGCGGCATGCCTCTTGAGAGCCCCGCCGTCAGGCCCTGACCCTAGCAGTGGCCTCAGCCGCGGCGCCTCAGGCCGGCACGCCCGAATTGCCGCCGGCGTCCACGCCGCCTAGCCCAGCTTTCTCAAGATCCGCAAGGGCGTGCATCACGTCCTCGTCGCTCAACTGGTGGAAGTCGCGATAGTGCAGGCCGATGGCGACGAACGGCTCCGGCATCGTGAGGCAAACCACGTCGTCCACCTCGCTCCGCAGCGCCGCAACCGTCTCGGCCGGCGCCACC
>JAFMSC010000448.1 GCA_017353825.1 Hyphomicrobiaceae bacterium
GGGCTGAGTCGGTCAGCACGAAAGCCTTGAGCGGATCATTCTCCTCTGGAGAGCGTGGCCAATTACTTGTGCGCACACAGAGATGTCAGTCTTGTCATCCATAGGTGTGTAAGTTCTGCTAGCTTCGGGTGAATCCTGGTCCTGAGCGCGCGCGAAAAACTCACCGCTTCCAGCACAATCGAACGGTTCTGATATATCACGTCTGAGCATGCGGAGGGCGGATGGAGAGGGCGCAGGTCCCCGTTGACGTTCCGCATTGGGTGCTGTCGATACTGCCGATCATTGCGCTGCTTGTGTTTCTCGTGCCGTTGCGTTGGCGCGCTCCGGAAGCAGCGCCGATGGCTATGTTCACTGCGGGCATCATCGCGCTCCTTGCGTTTCGCACGTCCTGGCAGACCCTGGCCGTCGCCTGCGGCAAGGGCGTCTGGGATGCCGTCTTCATCCTCTACGTGATCTGGCCGGCACTGCTGCTGTACCAGGTCACCAAGCAGGCGGGCGCGTATGACGCGCTGCGGAAGGGGATCTCCAGGTTCAGCCGCAACGAGCTGTTCATCATCCTCGCGTTGAGCTGGGTCTTCTCGTCCTTCCTGCAAGGCATAGCGGGATTCGGTGCACCCGTCGCCGTGGTTGTGCCGCTGCTCATCGCCGTCGGCGTCAAGCCGGTGCACGCGGTCGCCATGGGCGTGCTCGCGCATGCATGGGCCCGGTTCTTCGGCACCCTCGGCGTCGGCTGGCTGGCGACGCTGCAGGTCGTCAAGCTGGACGACATCCCGAGGGCGGCATTCGAGGCCGCTCTGCTGATCCTCATCCCCACCTATCTCGGCGGCCTGCTGGTCGTGTGGCTCTACGGCCGCTGGCCTGCCGTGCGCCACGCCTGGCCCCTGGTGCTGATCCTTGGCACCATCCTGGGCGTGGGACAGCTGCTGGCCGCCTTGTTCAGCCCCGAGCTGTCCACCTTCCTCGCCGCCGCCGTGGCGCTCGTGGCCCTCTATCCCCTGTCGCGCTGGCGCCGTTTCGGCGATCCGGTCTCGGGGATCAACGAGCGGCCGGCCATGGCCGAACGCGCGGCGGGTGAGCAGGGGGAAGAAGCGCCGGTGATGAGCCTGCGGATGTCCTCCCTGCCCTACATCGTGCTACCGGTCGTGACGCTGAGCGCGCTGTTGATCCCGCCCGTCAACGAGGTGTTGCGCCAGTGGCGGCTCGGGCTGCCGTTCCCGGCGGTCGATACCGGCTTCGGCATCCAGAATGCCGCCGTGGCCAGCTATGCCCCGATCACGCCTCTCACGCATCCCGGAACGATGCTGTTGGTCACCACCGTGGTCGTGTGGATCGTGTACCGGG
The DNA here is from genome assembly GCA_017353825.1 of Hyphomicrobiaceae bacterium. Classification (GTDB taxonomy): domain Bacteria; phylum Pseudomonadota; class Alphaproteobacteria; order Rhizobiales; family Hyphomicrobiaceae; genus AWTP1-13. The sequence continues at coordinate 1,342 of JAFMSC010000448.1, forward strand.
CAGGTGGCTACTACCGCGCATGGCGGCAGCGCGGCAAGGCCGAGAGCATCGGCGCGGGCCTGCTCGTCGACGCGGTACCCGCTTCGGTGCCGGTCGTCGCGTTCCTTGTGACCAGCCGCATCCTCGACCACAGCGGCCAGTCCTTGACGATCGCATACGGGATCGCCGACGTCTCGCCGCCGCTGGTCTATGCCGGCATCTCCAGCCTCATCGGCGCGCTCGGCGCCTTCATGACATCCAGCAGCACGGCGTCGAACGTGCTGTTCGCGGGCGTGCAGGGCGAGGTGGCACAGCTACACGCCATCTCCAAGGAAACAATCATCGCCGCGCAGGCCGCTGGCAGCGCGTATGGCAACGCGATCGCGCCGGCCAACATCGTGCTCGGCACCAGCATCGCCGGCGTCAAGGGCCAGGAGGGCGCGGTGCTACGCCTGACCATCCCGTGGACCGTCGTCGTCGCGGTGCTCACCGGCCTGGCGACGATAGCCCTGATTCTTCTTGGTTGAGGGGACGGTCGTGGATAGAAAGCTCAAGTCGGAGTCGTTGGCGTTGGTGCTGCTGCTCGTTGCATTTCCGGTCATCAGCATCGGCACAACTCATGGCGGCAGCGTGGTGTGGTGGATAGGCCTCCTGTGTTTCGTCGTGGGCGGCGTGTTGCCGGTCTGGACGCGCTACATGGATCACTCCGCCGACAAGCCGAGGGACATGGGCATGGAATTCGACGACCGGACCTCGTAGTGATTTCAGGAGGCGATGATGAGCCACCCCAATGGCCCTCGGACGGGCCGTCCCCCTACGCGCGCGCCGAACGGCGTGGTCTCGACACCGCACTATCTCGCCAGCGCGGCCGGGGTCACCGCATTGCAACGCGGAGGCGGCGCCGTCGATGCCGCCATCGCCGCCAATGCCGTCCTGTGCGTCGCCTATCCCCATATGGCGGGGCTGGGAGGCGATGGCTTCTGGCTGATCGCGGAGCCGAAAACCGGCCGCGTGCATGCGCTCGACGCCAGCGGTCCGGCCGCGAGCAAGGCGACACTCGAGTATTACCGTCCGCACAGCATGGACGGTGGAATACCCGCCCGGGGCGCGCTGGGGGCGCTGACCGTCCCGGGCGCCGTGGATGGCTGGCGCCTGGCGCATGAACGGTTCGGCAAGCTGCCCTGGGACTCGCTGTTCGAGGCCGCCATCGGGTATGCGCGGGACGGCGTGCCGGTCGGCCGGTCGCTGGCCGACTGGGTGGCGCAGGACGAACCGATCCTCGAGAACTACCCCGAGACCGCGGCCATCTACCTGCCGGGCAAGCGCCCGCCAGGTGAAGGCCAGCGGCTGGTGCAAAGTGACCTCGCCCGCTCGTTCGAACGGCTCGCGAGCCTGGGCGCGCGCCGAGGCTTCTACGAAGGCAGCACCGGCGAGCGCATCTGCGCGGCATTGGGGCCGCAGGGCTCGCCGCTGGCGGTCGATGACTTCGCCGGCTTCCATGCGGAGTGGGTGGAGCCGATTTCGACCAGCTATCGCGGCTATGACGTGTATGAGATTCCGCCGAGCACCCAGGGCATTACGGCGCTCCAGCTCTTCAACTTGATGGGCGGCTACGACGTTGCCGCCTGGGGCGACGGCACGGTGGACTACTACCACCACATGGCCGAGGCGGTGAAGGTCGCCTTTGCCGATCGGGACGAATGGCTGACCGACCCGAAGTTCGTGGACATCCCGGTGGACCGGCTGATCAGCCAGGCGTATGCCGACGAGCGTCGCCGCCTGATCGACCCCGAGCGGGCGCTCGATATCGGCACGGTGCCGGCGGGCATCCCTTACCCGAGTCCGCACGAGAGGCGGGCGCCGGACGGCGACACCTGCTATTTCTGCGCGGCCGATCGGGACGGCATGGTCGTCTCGGTGATCCAGTCCATCTATCACGACTTCGGCAGCGCCGTGGTGGCCGGTGACACCGGCATCATCCCGCAGAACCGCGGCGCCTTCTTCGCGCTCGACGAGAGTCACCCCAACCACCTGCGGCCCGGCAAGCGCACCTTCCACACGTTGATTCCCGCTCTGCTCTGCAAGGACGGCGAGCCCCACCTTGCCGTCGGCTCGATGGGCGGCGAAGGGCAGCCGCAGTCGCAG